>JBAURA010000188.1:0-5268 GCA_049580985.1 Chloroflexia bacterium | reverse complement strand
CTGCAAGTCCTCCACGAAGTAGTCGCCGCCGACGTGCAGCAATCTCGCATGCCTGCGTGATACGCCTCCATCCTCGCCGCCATGAGGTGTGAGGTCAACGTCCGGGAAGATCCCACTGCTGGGATCTTCCCGGCCTACCGTGATCTCCTCCTGCTCTGGGAGCGCCATCTCCGCGCCGGTCGAGATGAGGATCAGCCTCGCCCCGGAGGCCGCGGGAGCAGCTTGCGGCGCGGCTGCCGCCATGGGGGTTACCGTGGGAGGAGGGTTGCCGGGGGCTTCCCCGGAGATGGGGCCTGAAGGCATGCCCGCGCCCGACATATCACTATCCATAGTATCGGCGGGTTGACTCGCACCCATGTAGCCTGGGTCGGCACCGGACTGGCTGCCTAGAGGGGGGACAGGCGGGGCCTCGTAGCTTGTAGCGCCGCTCATGGTCGTGCTATCGCTATCGGTGCCGCTCGTGCCTGCTATGCCTGCGCTGGGGCTTGCAGCGCCTATTTCGTCCAGGCCGGGCATCCCGCTACCTGCGCCCAGAGATACCACAGGCTCGATCCTGCGCGGGTGCGACAGCGAGCTTGGCGCACCGCCACTTGCCGTCTGTAGCGCCGACCTGAGGTTGCGCATCAGCTCACCGAACCCCAGCCAATCGCCTCCGGCAACCGCGTCCTGTGCTCTGTTCAGTAGATCGAGCGCGTTAGCGGCCCACTCATTGCCAGCCGCCCCTTCGAGCGCATGCGCATCGCCGGTATCGCGAGTATACGCTACAGGCACTGGGACGGCTTCTTCATCCATTCCATACCCGGCCTCGGGCAACGAGCTAATGGCGGCTGCGCTCCCCCCGATGCCGGTGATGCTCGATATACCTTCCTCGACCGACATCCTGGCGTCGTCGGCGGGTCCCAGGAGAGCCTCCTGGGCATCTTCGTAGGCGGATGATCCGGCCCCGCTACCCTCGTACTCTGCCGGCGTGGCCGTGCTCTCGTTATCGCTCGACGCTAACGATGGGAGCGGCTTGATCACGTCGGGCATAGCTGGGGCTTCCCCTGGGGTCGCGCTCGTGTCGCCCATTGTGTCTTCCGTAACCGGCATCGCCGACAGACCCATACCTTCATCAGAGCCGGTTGCCGACGCTGAGGTATCGCTGCCCAGATAGGGGTCGTCCGCGCCCATATCCGTCGCGGACGGCATGGATTGGCCGGTTCCCATGCCATAGTCAACATAGTTGGACATGGCGCTACCCATATCGCTCCCGGCCTGGTCCTGCATAGACGTGGCGCTCACACCGCCTCCGCCTCCCCCGGTGTCAGCCTCCGTTGTGCCTGACATCGCAGCTATATCGTCGCCGACGAGCCTCGCCCCGCATTCATCGCAGAACGTGTAATCGGGTGGGTTCTCGTTTCCACAATTAGGACATCTCATTCGATTAGTTCCTCCTCAAGTGTAGGACGGTGGACGGTAGATATTAGATGTCGGATATTAGATGTTAGCAGATGAACGGCCTACCGTCCACCGTCCATCGTCATTACCCGCCGAACGGCAGCATGTTCCCGAACAGGGACAGCGCAATCCACGTTACCAGCGTTATCTCGATTACGAATAGTAATAATGCAAGCGACCAACCTGCCGCGCGTTGTGCCCATGATGGCCGGGCCAGCACGCGCACCTCGATGCTGCGGTCGCCGCCTGTGCTCTTCAGCATGAGGCGCCCCGTGTTCACCTTCTCCGTCGGCACCAGCAAGCGCACGTGTTGCGCCCACAGCCACATCAACCCTTCGAGCACCAGCAAGCCGCCGACCACCGCCGCCACCACCGTCAGGAGCGTCCGGCCCAGCGAGCTTGTCACCAGCACGATCAGCCAGAACCATACCATGATGAACGGCAACACCTTACGCGACCGTGCCCATATAATAGCGAATAGGTTCGGGACTTGCAACTCCACTCGCCCGAACTTCAACTGGCGTCGCTTCACGCGTACATCGATCGTGACGGCGTTCCCCTGGAAGTGCTGAGGATTGTAAGCTATCCACGGCTGCGTTGCAAGTACCATGCCCCGCATCGTGCCACCTGTGCTGGTGATCGACACCTGCTTGCTCACGCGGTTATTCCAGCGCGCCTCACCTAACTCCAGCACTTGCTCGGGCACCACCAGCTTGCTCGATACGCCTTGCTTATCCACAGGCAAGGCCGTGGGAGGCGTACCAAACTGGCTCTCGTTCACCACACCCGTGTAGGTTGGTACCGCGATCTCAGCGCTCTCGATCACTGTGCCAGCCGTCGCGGTTGAGGCTACAACTGGCACGGGTGCGGCTGTGGGAGCTACCCTGGGCTGCGATCTCGGCGTGGCGGTGGCCGTGCTCGATGCCGTCTTCTTCTTTGACGTGCTGCCGGCTCGTGGCTTCTGGTTGGCAGTAGACGTGGCGGGCTTGGCGGGGGCGGCAGGCTCTGTGGAGATGATCGGCGGCGGGGCAGACACCACATACGGCCTGGGGGTGCTCATCCCTACCATGAGCGGTCTTGCGTGGGGCAATCCACCGGGCAGGTATATCCCCAGTGCCTGCGCGAACTCCTCGATGTGCCTGTATCTGCGCACAGGGTCGAGGCTGGTAGCCACCATCAGGGCATTCTCTAGCGCGGGCGACACGCCGGCGTTGATCCTGCGTGCCGGCACCCAGTTGAATGGATTGAGGCTGGGGTCCTGTTTAGTGACCAGGTGATGCAGGGTCGCCCCTAGCGCGTAAATATCTGAGCGCTGGTCGGTCTGCCCTTTGCCATACTGCTCGGGGGGCGCGTAGCCCGCCGTGCCGAAAGCCTCGGTGTCCTGCCCCTTGCCCGGCCTGTGGAAGCGCGCTATACCGAAATCGATCAGCTTGATCAGCTCTCTGCCTTCCACCAGCATCACGTTGGCGGGTTTCACGTCGCGATAGATGATCGGGGGGTTCTGGGCATGCAGGTAATGTAGCACCTCGAATAGCTGCCTGGCCCACACCATGACGAGTTGTTCGGGCAGGAAACCGGGCGTGGTATCCACCACGTTGAGCAGCGTGCGCCCGGCGATGAACTCCATCACAAGAAAGTGCCTGCCCATCTCCTCGAAAGTCTCGTTCACTTGAGGTAGGTTGGGGTGCTTCAGCCCGTGCAATATCCGCGCTTCGCGCTGGAAGTCGGCAATAGCCTGGGTGCGCTCGTTGGCGGGGAGAGCAGCCGGGCTCATCTCCTTCACGGCCCAGCGCCTGCCGTCGTTCTCGGTCACATCCTGGCTCTCGTATACTGCTCCCATACCGCCCTGCGCGATCTTGCGGAGGATGCGGTATCGCCTCTTGAGGAGCACGCCCGGTGGGATGTTGCCCGATACGTCGCCGGGCAAGATATGCGCTGTAGGCGGCGCGGCCGCTATGCTCTGGGCAGCATAAGCCTGCGCCTGCAATCCACTGGACCCTCCCTGCTGTCCCTGCCCGTTGATGGACTTCAGCCCATACCCGCAGTAGGCGCAAAACGCCGAGTGCGAGCGGTTGCCTCGCCTGCATTTAGGGCAGATCGGCCCGCTCATGGGTTGCCCCTGCCCAGGCGCATGGCCGTCAGGTTGGCTAGCATGAGCGCCCCCACCCACAGCACCGACTACCTGTACAGCCGAGCCACCCAGGTGGCCCGCGCCCACAGCCTCAGCCGCGTGCAACCGGGTGCCGCACACATCGCAACTCCCCGCCGAGTCCGGGTTCATCTTTCCGCAAACAGAACAGGTCCGTGACATCTTAGTATCTTATACGTCCAGGTAGCGGGCTTTGTTTCGAGTTGTCGGTTGATCAGTACTCAAGGACCGACAACTGGCAACCAACAACTGACAACCGACAACTGACAACTGACAACTATTCCAACCTCTGCGTCAGCCTGCGTGTTGCGTAGCGCAGTTCCTTCTGGCTTTCGGGCGATACCTCGCCGCTATGGGCGAGGCGGGCGGCCTCGGCCTGCACTGCGTCGGCCAGGGCCGTTTCACCTACCGTCAGCAGGCGAGTGACCGCCGCTCGCAGCTTCTGGGTGGCCGCCGCCACGTTGCCCGCCGCCAGGTCGTCCAGCGCTCGCGTTTGCAGCGCGTAGGCCGTCACCCTCTCCACTATGTTCATCACGATTGGGTCGGGCTCGTCTTTCCTCTTGCTGGTCGAATAATTCACGACTACGTCGCAGGTCCCACCCACCGAGCGCCGGCCATGTTCGTTCTTGCATGTGGCGGTCACCCTGGCGATCCTGAACGTGCCGCCCGCATGGGTCGGGAGGATGCACTCCAGTAGCAGGGCCGGCGGGTTGGCCGGGTCGAGGTCGCCCATCGTAACGCCCAGCGTGCGTCCCTCACGCCTGGCATCGCGGAGAGTGGCGATGGCCGGACGCACCCTATAGGCTCTACGTACCTCCACTCCCGTGCTGAACTTCATCTCCAATTCTATATCCCGCAGGATCACCGACTGCACCGCCGCCAACTCCTGCCCGAACGCGGGAGGTATTTCGGCGGGTGTGCGAGCGAAATATGCGTTGCCCAGGCTGATGTCGGCCATATCGAGGAGCAATCTCTCGTTGAACTCGCTGCCTATGCCGATAGTGCTGACCGCGATGCCCACGTGCCTCCCCTGCTTGGCTCGGGCGGTGGCCCTTGTGGGGTCCTGTGTGAAGCCGTCCGTCAGCACCAGCACCCGGTTCACGAAATTGGCGTGGTTGCCCATCCCCCTGTGCACCTCTGTCAGCCCTGCTTCCAGCCCTTTCGCTATGTCTGTCTGGTCGCCCAGCTTCACCTGTGCCAACGACTGCACAGCGTCCAGCACCTGCCCACGCTCGCTTCCACCCAGGCCACTCAACAACACCTGCGATTGGTCGGCGAAGGCCACCAGCGACACGCGGTCGCCGGCCTCAAGGTGTTGCGCTGCCTGGGAGATAGACGCCTGTACCGCTTCCAGGTTGGAGGGGGCTTCCTTCCGAATGTGCTCAGGTATGCTTCTGAAGGTCCATACCGGCACGCCGTCGGAGGTGGTCTGGTTGACGTGCCCCAGCCGCGATAGCTCCTCGAACTGCGCTTGCGACAATACAGGCAGGCGCATCGATTCGCTCACGTCTATCACGACGGCAATGTTGACAGGCGCTTGCAGGGGCACGGCCCCCTCGCCCGGCTTCACGTCAATCAGCAGGTACAGCAATCTCGGCTCGCTCGCCGCGGGTACCGTACCCATGTTGAGCAAGCAGTTGAGAGCTATTTCGTTGGTCATGCTCCATCCTCCGAACCCGGTT
>JBAURA010000187.1:0-2024 GCA_049580985.1 Chloroflexia bacterium | reverse complement strand
ACCGTCCACCGTCCACCGTCCACCGTCCACCGTCCACCGTCCATTGTCAGAACCGAAGGGAGATTACAGCCCATGCGCCTTCGGCGATGGTCGCAATCAGGCGGGTGAGGGCGGCGGCGGCTATGGCTTCGGGGATGGGGACTGACAGGAGGGTGTTCAGGAGGAAGACGAAGACTCCTTCCCGGACGACTATGCCCTGGGGGACGAAGATGACGACCGCCGCGCCGAGCACGCCGGCGCAGAAGCAGCCCATCACGGCGGGGAAGTTCGCCAGGTACGCGCCTGGGTCTGTGGCTACTCCGGCCAGGGAGAAGGCGGCTACCAGGCCGTACAAGGCCCAGTTGCCGTAGGAGGCGACTACCACCCAACTGGCATCCTCCCAGGCCAGGCGCGGGCGCGGGAGGTCGTATTTCAGCAGGCGCGCCAGGCGGCCCCATACGCGCGAGGCTGCGGTGGAGGCCACCAGTGCGACCAGCAGGAGAGGCGCGATTATGCCTCCCAGCAGGAAGAGCCAACGGATGCCTTCGGGCCAGCCTGGCACTCTTTGTAGGCCGAGGAGGGCTACGCCGCCCGCCGCACCCGTGACGAGGAGAGTTTCGACCAGCGTGGAGGCGGCGGTGACGCGTTTGGGTACGCCTTCGCGCTCGGCCAGGAGCGCCCTGGTGAGGACGAACCAGTACTGGCCGGGGATGTAGCGCGCCAGGCCGGAGTGAAAGTAGACGCGGACGGCCCGCCACCAGTCGAAGCCGTAGCCCCAGGCGTAGACGATCCGCCACCAGGGGTAGACGATCAGCGGCCCGCGAGCAAGGGCGCATACGAACGCGGCTAAGAGCCAGAGGGGCGCGACCTGCCAACTATGCGAAGCAAGCTCCCCGGCCTGGCCCGCCAGCGCCCACAGGAACGCGCCGATGATCAGCGCGCTGCCGATTATCCTGAGAGCTAGCAGGAGGGCGGGCGGGATGCGTCGCGCGGTTACCGTGGCTGAAGGTCCATTACTGTCCACTACCGGGCAATTGCCACTCAGCGAGGGGGAGGCGCGCGGTCACGGTTGTGCCTTTGCCGGGCGCGCTCTCGATGTTGCAGATAGCATGGAGGGCGGCGGCACGCTGGCTCATGGTGCCGAGGCCCATATGGCCGGGGGGCACCTGGCCCAGGTCGAAGCCGATACCATTGTCGGCTACCAGCGCTACCAGCCACCTGTCGCCGGAGGAGGTCTGCTCCACCTCCATGCAAATCTCTACCTTTGTGGCCCTGGCGTGCTTGACTACGTTGTGTAACGACTCCTGGACTATGCGGTAGACAGCTTCTTCGGCTGTGGGCTTGAGGCGGGGTATACGGCTCTCATCGAGGCGCACCTCTACCTGTAGCTGCTCCCGGCCCTGGACGGCGGCGGCGTGCTTGCGGAGGGCCTGTACGAGACCTTCTTCCTCCAGCGCGCCGGGGCGAAGCTCGAAGATGAGGGCGCGCATCTCGGCCAGCGCGCCTTGCGTCAATTGCCTGAGGTCGGCCATCTTCTCCATCGTGTCCGCCGAATGCGTGCCTTCGCGCTGCAACATGACCTCCACGCTGCGGGCTATGAGGTTGATGCTGAAGAGGGACTGGGTGACCGAGTCGTGCAGCTCGCGGGCCAGGCGCTGGCGCTCCTCAAGAGCGGCCTTTTCGTGGGCCTGTAGCATCAGCCGCCCGTTCTCTATGGCGAGGGCCGCCTGGTGAGCAATACCCATGGCGAGCCTTGCATGGCGGTCGGTGTAATGGCCGGGCTGCTCGTGCCTGAGCGTCAGCCCGCCTATGGTGGTGCCTTTTTGTGCCAGCGGTATGAACATGATCGAGCGCTCTTCGCGCCATAAGGCTTCCCTGGTGGCCGAGTCGTTTGGCTCTATAGTGCTCTTGACCATGTTTTGTACGGCGGCGTCGGCTTCGTGGATATCGTGGATTATGGAGGGTTTGCCCACGCGCAAATTGCTTCCGATTTCGGAGACCTCCCCCATGAACGCGGGCCTATGCTCCGGTACGGGGCCGGTGGC
>JBAURA010000186.1:0-8005 GCA_049580985.1 Chloroflexia bacterium | reverse complement strand
CACTAAGAGATCACAAAGTATTATTGGTTTTTCTTTGTGATCTCTTAGTGATCTTTGTGCCTTTGTGGTTCAGAATACCAGGTTTAGAACTCTTCTTCTTCCTCGTCCTCGGCGGCGGCGGCAGCGGGTGCGCTCTTGCCGTTCTTGGAGGCGGTGGTGCCCATCGAGATGGTAGCCGCGCCTTTGGCGGTAGCCATCGCCTCTCTGATCTGCCCCTCGATCTCGTCGGCCAATTCAGGGCGACCCTTGAGGAATTCTTTGACGTTCTCGCGGCCCTGGCCCAGGCGCTGATCGCCGAAGGAGTAGAAGGCGCCCGACTTGCGGAGCACGCCTAGCTCGGTGCCCAGGTCTACGATGGAGCCGATGCGGCTGATGCCCTCGTTGAACATGATGTCGAACTCGGCGTTGCGGAAGGGAGGCGCGACCTTGTTCTTGACGACCTTCACGCGCACCCGGTTGCCCGACACCTCCTGGCCCTGCTTGATCGACTCGACGCGGCGGATCTCCATACGCACGGAGGCGTAGAACTTGAGCGCCTGGCCGCCGGTGGTGGTCTCAGGGTTGCCGAACATGACGCCGATCTTCATGCGGATCTGGTTGGTGAAGATGAGGCAGCAGTTGGACTTGGACACAGCGCCGACCAGCTTGCGGAGGGCCTGCGACATGAGGCGGGCCATGAGGCCCACGTGACTGTCGCCCATCTCGCCCTCGATCTCGGCACGGGGCACGAGCGCGGCCACCGAGTCGATCACGATCACGTCAATCGCGCCGGAGCGCACGAGGGTCTCGGTGATTTCGAGAGCCTGCTCGCTGTTGTCGGGCTGGGAGATAAGCAGTTGGTCGAGGTTGAGGCCGCACCTGGCGGCGTACTCAGGGTCGAAAGCGTGCTCAGCGTCGATGTAGGCCGACACGCCGCCCGCCTTTTGCGCTTCGGCCATGATGTGATAGCTGAGGGTGGTCTTGCCTGAGGCCTCGGGGCCGTAGATCTCGACCACGCGCCCGCGCGGCACGCCTCCGCCACCCAGCGCCATATCCAGCGCGATAGAGCCTGTGGGGATCGACTCCACCTGCATCTTGTTGCCGTAATCGACCATGCGCATGATAGAGCCTTTGCCGAACTGGCGATCTATCTGGGCCATGGCGTTCTCAAGGGCCTTGTCGCGTTCTTTGTCTTGTACCATCTCATTTCTCCTCTGAAGTTCTCATGCACAATAATATCACAAACCGTAGCTCTAACAACTCAGGTCCATGTGGGTAGAACAAGGCCGCTCGTGTGGTGGGGGAGCATGTGCTAACCGCTCATTTGTTCTACTTTACTGCCTAATTGTACAGCAAGAATGCGGTTTTGTCAACTGTGGAAAAGTGGGTATAATAGCAGGTACGTCTCAGCATTTGGCTCTAGAAAAGGCTGCTCATGCTTACTCACCCCAACACACATAAGATAGTCGCCGTCTCTTCTGTTCTTATCTTCTTGCTAGCCGGTTTCGGTCTCTACACGAAGCTCACCCAGGCAGGGCACACGGCCATACAACCCGCGAGTGTGCAAGCTTACGCCGACGGTCCGACGCTCACTCCCACACCTACACCCGCACCGTGCGATCCCCTGCCGACGCGCGTGAACAGCCCGAACGGCAGCGGCGTGATCAACAGGCTGCGCTCGGTCGATGCCATTTCGCCAACCGATATCTGGGCGGTCGGGGATTACCAGTCAAGCGGCTTCTTCCAGACGATGACCATACACTGGGACGGCTCTCAGTGGACGCTGATATCCAGCCCCAACGGTCCGGGAGAGGACAATCACCTGTATGGTGTGAAGGCCATAGCGTCGAACGACGTATGGGCGGTCGGGGAGTCGCTGGAGAATCCAGGCACAACCTCTACTGCCCTGGTATTGCGCTGGAATGGAAGCAGTTGGAATATAGTCAACGCGCCAAGCCCGAACCAGTACAACGCCCTCTACGGCGTATCGGCGGTATCCAGCAGCGACGTTTGGGCAGTGGGTATACAGCATGACGGCACCGCGAATAGCGAGCGCACACTGGCCCTTCATTGGAACGGCTCCCAATGGCTAGCGGTAAACCCTCCCAACTACGGAACGGGGGCCAACTTCGTGACGGATGTGGAGGCGCTGGCGGCGAACGACGTGTGGGCCGTGGGATACGCTTACGAGCCGGCCTTTACTGGGTTTCGCACGATAACCTGGCACTGGAACGGCTCAAGCTGGAGCGTAGTATCCAGCCCCAACCTCGTGACCCAGGGCGACAACAAGCTGCTGGCGGTCTCGGCCTCCTCCGCGACCGACGTATGGGCGGTTGGCTACTCGTACGACGGCGCTGAGAAGGGCACTGTGCTCCGGTACAACGGCAGCAGTTGGCAGCTCGTAGATTTCCCCCTTCACCCGCCTACCTATGGCAATGCGCTCCGAGGGGTGTACGCTATCTCACCGGCTGATGTGTGGGTCATCGGTAATTACGGCGACGATCACCTGACGGCACGCTGGGATGGGAACGCGTGGAGGAGGATATTCGACCCGGTCTACGATGAGCTGCTCGATATAACGGCAGCCTCACCAAGCGTCGTGTGGAGCGTCGGTTACGATGCTCGCTTCACGCTGACGATACGCTACACGTACCCTTGCCCACCGGGCACGCCTTCGGCCACGGCTACAGGTATGGCGTCCGCCACACGCACGCGGACTTATACGGCCACGCCTATTACATCCTCGTCCTCGACGGCTACGCCGACAAGGACACAAACGATTACGCCAGCAGCTACCACGTCAGCTACAGCGATAGCAACGCAGACTAACACCGCCGTGGCATCGAGCACCGCTGTTACTACGGCCACCAGCACTGCCCTGGCCTCCCCTACGCACTGCGCTATCGTGTTCCAGGACGTGCCGGAAGGGAGCACTTTCTACTCGTTCATACGCTGCATGGCATGCCAGGGCATCGTCACCGGCTACCCTTGCGGGGGGCCGGGCGAGCCTTGTGGTGGGATGGGCGACCCTTACTTTCGCCCTGGCAGCAACGTCACCAGAGGGCAGATAGCTAAGATCGTGTCCAATTCGGCGGGCTTCTTTGAGCCTGTCACCGGGCAGACTTTCGAAGATGTGCCGCCAGGCTCTACTTTCCACGAGTTCATCCAGCGCCTTACGAACCGGCAGATCATGTCGGGCTATCCATGCGGTAACCCGGAGCCGTGCGTGCCGCCCGGTAACAGGCCGTATTTCCGCCCTGGGGCTAACGCCACGCGGGGCCAGCTTGCCAAGATCGTATCGAACGCAGCCAATATACAGGACCCGGTGAGTGGGCAGACGTTCGAGGATGTAGTCCCAGGCTCTACCTTCTACGAGTTCATCGAGCGGCTGGTGGCGAGAGAGGTGATGTCGGGCTACCCTTGCGGCAACCCGGAGCCGTGCGTGCCGCCCGGCAACAGGCCGTATTTCAGACCGTCTAGCAACGTCACGCGTGGTCAGACCGCAAAGTTAGTTGCCAGCACCTTCTTCCCAGGTTGCGCGCCACCCAGGCAATAGTTTCGTAGGGACTGTGGCGCATCGACTGACTTACAGCCTCGATACTCGCATGAGGGATATTACCGAGCGCGAACAGGCTAGGCTTGTTGGAACCAACCCGCAGAGGCCGGGCTAATCGTAGCTCGTAGTATGCCACCTTGCACGGTCGCCGCAAGTTGCTTGCCTAACAGGTCTTGCCACTCGCTATTGGGGATATCGGGAAGCACGATCCTGGCTTCCAGGGGCGTGTCCGCGTTGTTGAAGAGGGCGATCACTCGCTCACCTTCATAGGAGCGCAGGAAGCCATAGCCGCCTCGGTCGTCTATCCAGACGGTAGTGACATCGCCTTTGCTCAGGGCCGGGCTGTTTCGGCGGGCGTTAACGGCGGTGCGGTAGAAGGCCAGGAGTTCTGGGTCCTCTTTGCCCCAGGGAAATGGGCGGCGGCCATCTTCAGCATCCTTGCCTTCGACTCCGGCCTCGGTGCCTGAGTAAATCGTAGGGGCGCCTGGGTATGACAGTTGTAGGGCGGCAGCGAGCTTTACCCGCTCTTTGCTGCCCTCGACCCTGGTCAGTAGCCGCGCCGTATCATGCGAGTCGATCAGGTTCATCTGCGCGTGGAAAGATGGGAGTGGCGTGTCTCTGCGCAGGGTCTCCAGGCGGTCGTCCAATTCGGAGGCCGAGATATTGCCCCGTACGAAGCTGAGCACCGAGTAGCCGAAGCGATAGTTCATGGTGGCATCGAAGGTGTCGCCGACGAGGCGGTGGGTGGCGTTAGTCCAGTCCTCGGCCACTATGTAAGCATCGGGGTTGGCGCGGCGCACAGACCGCCTGAATCTGCGCCAGAATTCGTCGGTCATCCAGGGGGTAACGTCGGTGCGCCAGCCCGCCGTGCCAAGCCGCATCCAACGCAGAGCGATGCCATTCTCTCCGAAGAAGAAGTCTTCCACCTCGGGGCACTCCACAAGCTCCGGCATGTTCCTCACGCCGAGGGTGGTAAGCCTGCCCCGGCCACCGAGCCAGCCTACCCACCGGTGCGGCCAGGTTACGAAATCGAACCAACGATAGTAGGGCGATTCCTTGCCGGCCTGCGCGCCTTTGAAGTAAATGCTGTCACTCGAACAATGATTGAACACACCGTCCAACAAGATGCTTATCCCGCGCTTCTTTCCCTCTGCGATCAAATCGCGCAGGTCAGCCTCCGTGCCCAGCCGGGGATCTAGGAGCGTGTAATCGAGGGCGTCGTAGCGGTGGTTGGTAGGAGATGCAAAGATGGGGGTGAAGTAGATGCACGTTATCCCCAGGTCTCGCAGGTAATCGAGCTTGCTTGTGACACCTTTGAGGTCACCACCGAAGAAGTCGCGGCCCTTGGGCGGATGCTCAGGCACGTCGTCCCAGTTGAGGTACAGAGGCTCCTGACCGTAGACCTTGCCTCCCTTTTTGACGTTCTCAGGATCTCCTATGCAGAAGCGGTCGGGGAAGATCTGGTAAAAGACCGAGCCGGGCAACCAGCCAGGGGGCGTATCATGGGGGTCGTAGACAGCGAGTGTGAATTCTTTCTCCTCCCAAACGTCGAAGAGAGGCTCGACGTGCCCTTCAAGTTGCCGGCGCTCACGCACCGTCGCGCCGTTCCTGAGCACGAAGTGATAGCTCAGGACTGTCGGCTCCTGGGGCAGCATAATATCCGCGTACCAAACACCGGCCCCGGCATCCCACGATAGGGCCACGCGCCAGCCGTGCTCGCGCCGGGGGTCGGTGAAGAGCGCCTCGGGGCGCGCGTCGGGCGCTGCCTGCAACAGGAGTCTGACGGATGACTGGGTGGGAGAGGCCGGGGGAGGCACGTGGGGCATGTCGCCGCCACGCAGGAGGCGGGCGGCTTCAAGGCTGATGGGTGAGGTGGTCATAGGGTTTATAAAGAGGGCACCCACAAGGGGTGCCCCTACGTGCGTTGGCGCGGTCGCTAGCCTTTGACGCCTCCACTGGAGAGGCCGCTTACGAGGTTGCGCTGCGTCAGGAAGAAGAAGATGACCACGGGTAGCGCGCCGACGAGCGAGGCTGCCGTGATGATGCCCCATTCCTGGGCGCGGCCATTGTTGAAGAGGAAGAGGCCGACCATCAGCGTGTAGTTCTCCGTGCCCTTCAGCACCACGCGGGCGATCAGGAACTCGCCGTAAATGCTGATGAAGGTGAGGATGCCTATCACCGCCAGGATGGGGCGCGCCAGGGGGAGGATGATCTTGTAGAAGACCTCCCAGCGTGACGCGCCGTCTATCACGGCGGCCTCGTCAAGCTCCTTCGGGATGGAGTCGAAGAAGCCTTTCATGAGCCAGGTATTGAAGCCGAGCGCGCCACCAGCATAGATCAAGATAAGCCCGCCGTGGGTGTTCAGGCCGAGCCATTCCAGGCCGGGTATGTTGCCTAGCTGTTGGAGCAGAAGAAAGAGGGCCACGATGGCGAGGCTGTTGGGGAACATCTGGATCAGCAAGATCGTGAGGAGGCCGGTGCGGCGGCCCTTGAAGCGGAAGCGGCTGAAGGCGAAAGCCGCCAGGGACGTGAGGAAGACGATCAAGATGGAGGTGATACCCGCCACCTTGATCGAGTTCCAGATCCAGAGCATGAACGGGTACTGCTGGTCGGTGACCAGCCGCTCGAAGTTGGCGGTGCTGGCCTGCCTGGGGATGAGAGTGAGGTTGAGGAGCGAGTTGGCCGGGTTGAACGACGCCGATATGATCCAGATCACGGGGTAGAGGGCGAAGAGCACCGCCAGTATCGCGACGGCCAACTTCAACACAAGGTTGACGCGGCGACTGGTGGAGAGGGAAGTTGAGCGAGGGCGTGCGGTCTCGCCTACGGCTGCCCGCTGGACAGGTTTTGCTTCTTCCATATCAGGACACCTCTTCTAGCTGGCGTGTGTACCGGAAGTTGAAGATGGTGATGGAGGCCACCAGGACGAAGATAAAGAGGGCGATAGCCGAGGCCAGCCCGTAGTCGGCCCCTTGCCCGCCTCCGAAGGCCAGGCGGAACGTGTAAGAGATCAGGATGTCGGTTTGCCCGGCAGGGGTTGACGCGCCCGCAATGGGTGGGCCACCCTTGTTGTACGCCTCGATCAGGCCGAAGTTGTTGAAGTTGAAAGCAAACGAACCGATAAGGAGCGGAGCCACCGACACCAACAGGAGCGGCAGGGTGAGCCTGCGGAATTGCAGCCACCCGTTGGCCCCGTCTATATCCGCCGCCTCGTACATATCGGTGGGGATAGCCTGGAGCGCGCCCAGGCAGATGAGCATCATGTAGGGGTAGCCGAGCCAGGTGTTGATCAGCAGGATGCCGACCTTGGCCCAGGTGGGGTCGATAAACCACTGGGGCGAGGCCCCGAAGAGGTTCGCTATCATCGAACTGAACTGGCCGTAGTTAGGGTTCAGGAGGCCAACCCAGATCAGGGTGCTGATCACGGAGGGGATGGCGTATGGGATGATGATCAGCGAGCGGAAGACGCCTTTGAACGGTAGCTGCTTGTCGTTCAGGATTATCGCCATGCCGAGGCCGACGCCGAAGCTGAGCAGCACCGATAGGGCCGCGAAGATGAACGTCCAGATGAAGACCCCTATGAAAGGTCCGCGGATATTGGGGTCCGTGAGTACGCGAGTATAATTTTCCAGTCCGACGACTACGTTGAAACCGGGGCTGATTGTCTTGCCGTCGGGAGCGGTGAACGTACCCTGCATGGGCTTATAGGTGATCCCAAGCTCGTTGTCTCGTAGCTCGTCGGTAGCGGGGTTGAAAGTGTACTTTTGTATGCGTTGCGCCGCTTTGCCCAGGCCGGTTATCTGCACCAGGTTGGTGCCGTCTGTGTATTCGATATCGTTGAGACGGTCGAGGTAGCGTAGGGTCTGGGGGGTCTCCAGCTTATTGTAATCTCTGCCCGCCGCGTCCTTGAGGGTGGGCGGGAGGTCGCCGCTTACCTCCAGGGGTTTGAGGCTCCGATTCTCGTCCCCGATAAGGTAGCTGCCCTGCGGGTTCTTGAAGACAAGCAGGAAGGCGTCGGCGGCGTCGTTCCGGTAGACGGTTACGTCATATGTGACGGACTCCTTCGGCTGGTAGTACTGGCCGGTAAGCTGGCTGACGACCTGGTCTTTGCTCAACAGGTGGCCGTCGCTGTAGTTGGTGAGGGCCACGTAAATGGTGAAGCCCAGTGGGTAGACCACCATCAGCAGCATCATCAGCACGCCAGGGGAGAGCCAGCGCAGAGGGTAGAGCCGCTCGTCGAGGTATATCCAGTTAATGCCGAGGGTGATGAGCGCCAGCACCACGGCCACGGGCCACAGCCCGTTACCGATGAGGGCATAAGCCAACCAGACGGCGAAGCCGTCTATGAAGGCCAGGCCGAGGAGGCGCAAGAGGAGGGTTCCTGTGGACATGGTGCGCATGCTACGAACCTCCTGGGTGTCAGTTGCCAGTTGCCAGTTGCCAGTTGTCGGTGGCTTATGGCCTACTGAC
>JBAURA010000185.1:0-6192 GCA_049580985.1 Chloroflexia bacterium | reverse complement strand
AGCCTGCCCAGGTGCGCGAAGAGCGCGCTACTCCGGCTGCCGACGAGCGCGACGAGCCGCGCCCCGACATTTCGGGCCTCATGCGCCGAGCATCTGAGCTGGCGGGCCAGCCCAAACCCGAGCGGCGCAGACCCGCCCAGGAGCCGGAACCCATGCCCGCGCCTCAGCCCGAACCTGAAGCCGAGGACGAAGATGCGGAAGACAAAGGTTTGATGGAATTGCTGGTGGTGTTCGACGGCGGCAGCCGCGGCAACCCAGGCCAGGGCTACGGCTCGTACCTGGTGCAGTCGCCCGGCAGGAAGCCTATCGTCAAGCGGGTGGAGTTCGGCCCTAACTACACTAACAACCAGGCCGAATACGAGAGCCTGCTGGCCTCTCTGCACTACATCATAGAACGCCTTACCGCCACCAATCGCACACCCGATGGCGTCGGCCTGGATATCAAGACCGACAGCGACCTGGTAGCCAACCAGCTACAGGGCATCTACAAAGTCAAAGACGCGGGCCTCAAATCCCGCCACGTCCAGGCGATGGAACTGCTCGACCGGTTCGGAGCCTGGCAGATAGAATGGCAACCCCGCGAGGAGACGGTGAAGCTGTTGGGGCACTGACGGGGGATTGGGGATTAAGGGATTGAGGGGTTAGGGGATTAAGGGAGTATACAGATCTAATAACCTTAATCTCCAACCCCTAATCCCTTAATCCCTTAATCCCCAAGGAGGAAATCATGTTCAAACACGTTGACAACAAGCTCGATTTTCCCAGGATGGAGCATGGCATACTCGATTTTTGGGAGCGGACGGATGCGTTCCGCAAGCTGCAGAAGCAGAATGAGGGGAAGCCGCACTGGTCGTTCATAGATGGTCCGATCACGGCCAACAACCCTATGGGCGTGCATCATGGTTGGGGGCGCACCTTCAAGGACGTCTTCCAGAGATACCACGCCATGCAGGGGCACGACTTGCGCTGGCAGAACGGCTACGACTGCCAGGGCCTGTGGGTGGAGGTAGAGGTCGAGAAAGAGCTGGGCTTCAAGTCGAAGCGCGACATAGAAGCCTACGGCCTCGACCGCTTCGCCCGCGCCTGCCGCGAGCGCGTCCTCAAGTACTCAGAGGTGATCACGCGCCAGTCACAGCGCCTGGGACAGTGGATGGAGTGGGAAGACTCGTACTACACGATGTCCGACACCAACAACGAATACATCTGGTACTTCCTCAACAAGTGCCACGAGAACGGCTGGCTCTACAAGGGCAACCGCTCGACGGCCTGGTGCTGGCGGTGCGGCACGTCCCTCTCGCAGCACGAGATACTGGGCACCGACAGCTACCGCGAAGTGACCCATCGCTCGGTCTTCCTGCTCTTTCCCTTGACTACGCCCGGCCACGAGGGCGAGCACCTGATGGTGTGGACCACCACGCCCTGGACCCTTACCGCCAACGTGGCAGCCGCCGTCCACCCCGATCTAGACTATGCGAAGGTGCGCCAGGGCGAGCGGGTGATATACCTGTCGCGCGGCACTCTCTCCCGGCTGGTGGGTGACTATGAAGACCTCGGCACGGTCAAAGGCGCTGACCTGGTCGGCCTGACCTACACAGGCCCCTTTGACGACCTGCCTGCTCAATCCTCAATCCTCAGTCCTCAGTCCTCCTATCAGCATCGCGTCATAACGTGGGAGGCCGTGGGCGAGGAGGAGGGCACGGGCATAGTGCACATAGCCCCCGGCTGCGGCGCCGAGGACTTCGATCTGAGCAAGGCGAACAACCTGCCGGTGCTTGTACCCCTGAACGAAGACGGTGGGTATGCGCCGGGCTACGGCCGGTTCACGGGTATGCACGTCACGGACGTCGCGCCCGTGGTCTTCGACGCGCTCAAGGAGAAGGGCGTGCTCTACAACCTGGAGGACTACACCCACCGCTACCCCGTGTGCTGGCGTTGCGGCACCGACGTCGTGTTCAGGGTAGCCAGCGAGTGGTACATAAGCGCTGAGGAGATACGCCCGCGCATGCTTCGCGCCGCCTCCGAGGTCGAGTGGACACCCGACTATGCGGGGAAGCGCATGGAGAACTGGCTCCAGAACATGGGCGACTGGAACATATCGCGCAAGCGCTACTGGGGCCTAGTCCTCCCGTTCTACGTGTGCGACGACTGCGGCGAAGTCACGGTCGCGAAGTCCCGCGCGCACCTGCGCGAGCTTGCGATAAACCCGGAGGTGGTGGACGCCCTGCCGGAGCTTCATCGCCCGTGGGTAGACGAGGTGAAGATAAAGTGCCCTAAGTGCGAGGCGGTCGTATCGCGCATACCGGAGGTGGGCGACGCCTGGCTCGACGCGGGCATAGTGGCCTTCTCGACGCTCAAGTACCTGGACGACCCGGAGTATTGGCGCAAGTGGTTCCCGGCCCACTGGGTGAGCGAGATGCGCGAGCAGATACGCCTATGGTTCTACTCTATGCTCTTCATGTCGGTCACCCTGGAGGACACCGCGCCCTACAAGGCTGTGATGACCTACGAGAAGGTGCACGACGAGAAAGGGCAGCCCATGCACAAGTCGGCGGGCAACGCCATATGGTTCGACGACGCCGCCGAGAAGATAGGCGCGGACGTTATGCGCTGGATGTACTGCGCGGCCAACACCCGCGAGAACATGAACTTCGGGTGGGGGATAGCCGACGAAATAAAGCGTAACCTGCTGACGCTCTGGAACACCTACTCTTTCTTCGTGATGTACGCCAACCTAGACGGTTGGACTCCCGAAGATGGATTCCGGGTCGTGGATTCGAGGGGCAACTTCGTCCCCAATCCAAAATCCAAAATCCAAAATCCAAAATCAAGCGAACTTGACCGCTGGATACTGGCCCGCCTGAACGACCTGGTAGGCCAGGCCCGCGCTCGGCTTGACGAGTACGACTGCGCGAGCGTCTGCCGGCAGGTAGAAGGGTTTGTAGACGACCTGTCGAACTGGTACGTGCGCCGCTCGCGCCGCCGGTTCTGGAAACAAGTAGCCGGAGCCCTGAGCGAAGCGAATGGGGAGTCGGACAGCGACAAGCTATCGGCCTACTCCACCCTGTACGAAGTGCTGGTTACCCTTACCAAGCTCATGTCTCCCATGATGCCTTTCCTGACCGAGGAGATGTACCAGAACCTCGTCAAGTCAGATGGCCGCAACCCGGATGCGCCGGAGAGCGTGCACCACACAGCCTACCCCGAAGTGGACGAGTCGCTCGTGGACCGCGAGCTGCTCGCCGACGTGGCGCTTACGCAACGGCTGGTGAGCCTGGGCCGCGCGGCCCGCAATAAGGCCGGCGTCAAGGTGCGGCAGCCTCTGCGCGAGATGCTGGTGCGCCTCCCCAACAGGGGCGACGAAGACTCGCTCAACAGGATGGCCGATCAAGTGCTGGAGGAGTTGAACGTCAAGCGCCTGACCGTCACCAACCAGATAGGCGACCTGATAACCTACAGCATAAAGCCCAACTTCCCTGTGATGGGTCCAAAGTATGGCAAGCGGCTCGCCGCGATACGGGAGGCGCTGAGCAGCCTGGACCCGGCGCGGGTTGCCGCCCAGGTCGAGGCCGAGCAGCCGGTAACTGTCACGCTCGAAGGGGAGAGCGAGCCTGTGGAGTTGCAGCCCAACGATCTACTCGTGGAGACGCGGGAGCGCGAGGGCTTCGCGGTGGCGCAGGAAGCAGGGCTGGTGGTGGCCCTCGATACCGAGCTGGACGAGGCCCTAATGCAAGAAGGCTTGGCGCGCGACCTGGTGCGTATCATAAACGATATGCGCAAGTCCGCCGACTTCAGCGTGAGCGACCGGATAACTACCTACTACACCCTGGATGGCTCGGATGGCGAAGACCAGTCTTTAGTGGCGGGCGCTCTCCACTCTTTCGGAGACTACGTGCGGGCTGAGACGTTATCCAACGATCTGGTGCAGGCCGAACCGCCGGATGGAGCGTTCACACAGGAAGAGCAGGTGGGCAAGGCACTGCTACGCCTGGCCGTAATGAGGTAAGAGAACGAACCGTCATGAAAGCGGCCCTCGGGTTGAGGGCCGCTATTTCTCACGTATGAGGCAAACAGGCTATCAGGCCACCGAGCACTATCATCACAAGCGCCAGGGCCATGACTGCTTTCTGACTCCAACTCTCGGTTATGACGTTATCCAGTTCCAACTGATCGAACTCAATCACGGTTAATACCTGCCTTCCCGGCTTCTCCGCTTCCATGCCGCTACGTCCGATCTCGGGAGTACCACAATCCCGTTCGATTCATATAACGCTGGAGATGCCAGGTAGATAGCAGGAAGATATGCATTCCTGAGGTACAGCCGCTTGAAGTGACCCCCTCTTCCCTGTACAATAGCGTGTGCTGTCCGCACATCCCATTACACAAACGGCACAATCAAAGCGCGCACACAGTCCTATTATCGCTATGCCCAGGAACAAGATACCAGACGACGCTCGGCACAGAAGCCTCTGGCTCAGCATCTTGCTGGCTTTGGCCGTGATTCCAATCGCGCTCCAGGCGTGCGGCGACGGTAATACACCCTCCACAAGCACGCCCGTGCCGACCGCCGTACGCGCGCCGGGTGAGGCGACCTATATTCGCTATTGCAACGTTTGCCACCCCGGCGGCGGGCTTGGCGCGGGCCCCTCCCTCATTGGCCTCAACCTATCGGATCGCAAGCTAAGGGACCTCATACGGCACGGCAAAGGCCGGATGCCCGGCTTTGGCAAGTCCACCATCACGGACGAAGAGCTTGACGATCTTGTGCACTACGTCATCTCCTTGTCCAAGTAATGTAAAATAGGTCCTATGAGAATCTGCATGGTCACTTCGTCGTACCCAAAGTACGAGGGTGACGTCACGGCTCCCTTCATCGAATCTATCGGCACGAGCGTGGCCGCGCTGGGCAACGAAGTCCATATCCTCGCACCCTACCACCCTGACGTGCGCCGACAGCCTATCGAGAAGGGGGTCAACCTCCACTTCTTCAAATACAGCCCCTTCCGCAACCTCAACATCTGGGGCTACGCCGAATCGCTGGAAGCCGACGTCCGGCTGCGCGGCGCTATTTACCCGCTTACACCCGTCGTCTTCATCAGCGCGTTCTGGGCGCTGTGGCGGCTGACCGGCAGGCTCAAGTTCGACGTGATGCACGCGCACTGGGTGGTGCCCAACGGCCCCGTCGCCGCCATCGTGGCGCGCCTGCGCCGCCTCCCCCTGGTAGTGAGTATGCACGGCTCCGACGTGTTCGTGGCCGAGCAGAGCCGGTTGGTGGCTTCCGTGGCCCGCTGGGTGTACGGCAGGGCCAGCGCCATCACGGCTCCCAGCGACGACCTGCTCCAGCGCGCTATCGCTATCGGCGCGCCGGCCTCGCGCTGCCACCTCGTGCCCTACGGTGTGGACCCCCGCCAGTTCACGCGTATCGAGGGAGCCGGACCGCTCCTCAAGCAAGAGCTTGGCCTGCCGAAAGAATCGCTGGTCATCTTCGCGGTGGGGCGCATGGTGTACAAGAAAGGGTTTGAATACCTGATACGCGCCGTGCCCGCTATCTTACGCCAGCACCCGAACGCCCGCATCGTCATCGCGGGGGGTGGCGACCTGCAACCCCGGCTAGAGTCGCTCGTCAAACAGTTGGGGGTGGAGAAGTCGGTGATTATGCCCGGCTGGGTGCAGCGCGACCGCATGCCTCTCTTCTTCAGCGGGTGCGACCTGTTCGTGCTCCCGTCGGTGGTGGACCAGCAAGGCAACGTGGACGGCCTGCCGAATACCCTCCTGGAAGCGATGGCTTCGGCCCGCCCGGTGGTCGCCACCAGCGTGGCGGGCATACCGCTGGCGGTCAAGGACGGGGACAACGGCCTTCTCGTCCCGGAGAAGCAGCCGGGGGAGCTATCGTCCGCGATCAACCTGTTGCTGGATGCGCCGGAGCTGCGGGCGCAGTATGGCGAAGCCGGCCGCCGCCGCGTCGAGAACGAGCTAAATTGGCAGACCACGGCCCTCACCTTCAACCGGCTCTACGAAAGCTCCACGGCGAAGCGCAAGCGGGCGCGGAAGGCTTGATACTTCATAAGTGATGCGCGTCATACAACCGGAAGATAAATGCCAGTCAACACAAACCAAGTAAGAACTTGTCATTCTGAGCAAAGCGAAGAATCTCGTCCCTCGCGCTTGATCTTAGAGGACGAGATTCTTCGCTTC
>JBAURA010000184.1:0-3263 GCA_049580985.1 Chloroflexia bacterium | reverse complement strand
GTCAGTAACCATAGCTCCTATACTGACAACCGACAACTGACAACTGACAACCGGTTACTGCGGCTGAATGATCAGCGTGAGGCCGTCGAAGTAGCCCCAGCGGCGGAGGAAGGAGTCCCATTCGGTGTGGACGAAGCTGCCACTGCCGACGTCCATCGAATAGACGCCCGCGCTGTCGTAGCCGTAGAGGACGACCGCGTGCTCATAAGGTACGAGCTTGAACTTCTGGCCTTCAGCCTCATCCCAGTATTCCGGGCGTTCCTCATACCTGCCCCAAGTGATCCAGACGACGGCAGGGTTCCCGGCTCGTATATTAGCCTTGAGGCGCTCCACGTCGGTCCCGTAGAAGACAGTGGCTTTGTAGCCGCGCCTTTCGAGCACCGGCACGAGCGGCTCGGCATAGATGCCGTAGTCCTCTATCCAGCCGAAGGGGCCGTTGATATCGCCTCGGAAGCCGATATGTGGGTTGAGGTGTTGCGGCACCTCGGCTATGAAGTCCTTCTGAGAGACCAGGTTGCCCCAGTAGAGGGTAACGGTGGCGGCGGCGGCGTATTCGCAGCTCAAGCTGTACCATTGGGTGACCGACGGGATGCCTTCGATAATGTAGGCATCTTCTTGAGCTTTGGCTACCTGCTGTATGGCAAGGGCCGGGACTAGCATTGCCAGGAGGGAGCACGATAGAAGAAATAGCTTGCGAAGGGGATTTGTCTTCATATTGTGTTGACCTCGTTATATCTGGTGTCTGTATCTTCCTTTGTCGTCGTATCGGTTCGCCTTGCTGCTTACTATGCAAAGTACGTGCCAGGGTTACCCAATAATAATGCCACTTTCCATATCGCTTGACTCGGCTCTGCACAGGTACTTATAATAAGTTGGCGGAGAATGACCCTCCCGATTACCCAGACCAAAATATGATCGAATTCTTCACATCGCCGCTCTTTCTGCTATTCGCCCGCCTATGCGTCGGCGGCGTATTCATAGTGTCGGGCGTCGGCAAGTGGCTCGACAAGCCGGGCACCGAGGCGAGCATGGCGCGCTATCTCTTCCTGCCCAGGGGATCGGGCAAGTTCATCTCCAACGTCTTCCCGCCGCTGGAGATCGCTATAGGGTTCGCGCTGATCTTCGGACTGCTGACCAGGCTGGCGGCGCTTGGCGCGGTGCTGCTGTTCGCGCTCTTCACCGGCCTCATCATCTACGACCTGGCACGGGGCAAAACGCAGTCGTGCCACTGCTTCGGTAAGCTGTCGGACGATAAGCTGACACCCATGGCTGTGGTGCGCAATGCGGCGCTGATGCTGCTGTCGCTGCTGGTGTTGTTCGAGTTCGACGGTTTCCTGTCGCTAGACCGGGCCATCGCCGACAATACCGGCGGCTTGCTGCTTGCGAGCCTTCCGCCCGCAGGGGAGCCGGGCGCAGCCAATGTCGTGCCGGTAGTCATCCTGGCGTTTTTCACAGTGGTGGTGGTGGTATTCGGAGGCAAAGCCATTTCGATGGTAAGGAATACCCTCCGAGGACTGGGCTTCCATTAATGACGGTGTGCACAGTAAAGAAATCCGCAGTCTAAAATCAGAAATCGAAAGGTGGTGGTGTAGAGGTGGCGAATACGTATACGGGGCAAGCCGAAGGGGCTGGATCGGCCCGATTGAGGGTGTGGGTGCTTGGGCTGATGTTGTCGGCTGTGCTCATGCTCGTCGGTGGCATCGTGCTCTCGGCTTTCGTGGACGGCCCGGCACAGCTATGGACAGGGTTGACCTATGTGGTGGCGATGGGGCTGGCGTTGGTCGTGGGGTTATCGAAGACCTCTTCTGCCTGAGGGCTGAACATGATCTTCGTGATCGTGCCCCTCGGGAAGGGGACCAAAGACGTAGCGCAGTGGATAGTGAGGGTTATCCTCTACACTCTAGGCTCGATGCTGGGTGCGGCGATATTGGCGCTGGCGCTGGGGCTAGTTGGAATGGGTATAGCTGCTGTCCTGCCCGCCATCGGTTACGGGTGGGTGACGGCCCTATTTGGCGTGCTGGCTTTGCTGTTCGCGCTCAAGGAACTTAACATAATAAAGTTGCCCTCCTTGCAGGTGGGCTGGCAGGTCCCCCAGAGCTGGATGAGGCCGAGCCGCACGTTGGGCAACACTCTCTATGGGATCGTGCTTGGGGCGGGTATTTTCACTTTCATCCCGTTCGCCAGCTTCTACCTATTGCTGATGTGGGAGGTGGCAGCGGGCGCGGCCTCTCTCCAGGCTGCCGTTACGCTGGGCTTGATCTATGGCTTTTTCCGGGGCATACCGGCGGTGGTGGGCGGCATATCGGTGTTGCGCGGGCAGTACCCGCTGCCGGTCAGTGATTGGCTCATGTCGCACCTGGGCCTGTGGCATGCTATCAATGGCCTGGCGCTGTTGCTGGTGGGGGGGTTGTTGTTAGGATCATTAGTTCTGTAGAAGAACAAATAAAAACAGCCCCGACGGCTAGCCGTCGGGGCTGTTTTTATTTGTTCAGTATTTCAGCTCCCACACATCGTTCGTTGCCCCGTCTGAAGTTTGGCCTCCGACTATGAAGAGCCTGTTTGATTTGGGGTCGTGCGCTGTGGCCTGGCTGCTGCGCGCCACAGGCCCAGTGGCGTCTACACGGGTCCATGCAGCGCCTGTGAGGTCGTAGCTCCAGGTCTCGGCGCTGGCCGCAGTCGTCTTGCCGCCGAAGAGGAGCAGGCGCTTGCCCGCCGAGTCTATGGACAGGGTAGGGTTGCTGCGAGGCGAAGGCTTGTTCGTGCCCTGCCCAAGCTCGCGCCAGGTGTTCGTCTTCAGGTCGAGCGCCCACAGGTCGCCTTGCGGGCACGGGCCGAAGCCGGACGAGCAGCCACCGAAGAGGTAGAGAGTGTCGCTTGCCGCGCTGTACACAAGCTCGTGGAGGCACCGCTTGAGGGGCTTCTGACCGCTCGTGGGTGTGATGTCGGCCCAGGTAGCGGTGGCGAGGTCGAACGCCCAGGTGTCGTCGAACCGGCCCTGGTCGGAGAAGCCGTGCGAGACGATCACGCGCCCCTTGCCGTCGAGCGCCGCCGACTGGCCGTAGCGGGTGCGCGGGGCGTCGGCCATGTTCCTGTTGCCTTTGACGGCGTTCCATACCTCTTTGTCGAGGTCGAAGCCCCACACGTCGTTGTAGAAGATCGTGCCCTGGCCCATGATCACGATCAGCCTGCGGCTCGCGGGGTCGTATACCGCGCCGTGCCCGAAGCGGGCGGGTGGGCCGTCGCCTTTCACCTCGCGCCAGGCG
>JBAURA010000183.1:0-4362 GCA_049580985.1 Chloroflexia bacterium | reverse complement strand
TTACTGGAGTTTAGCGCCTGCCGGGGCCAACTGTGATGGTGGCTGTCATGAAGGAGTGGGGGTCGCAGTAGTAGGGATAGCTGCCTGGGGCGGCGAAGAGTATGTCTTTGAACTGGTGCATGTCGAGGCGACCGGTGTCCCAGCTAAGGTCGTTGGCGGTGGCGGTGTGCCAAGTGGGGTCGCGGTTGATGAAGCGCACCGTGGTGCCTGGGGCGACGGCGAGATCGACCGGGCGGAAGCCGAAGTCCTTGATCCTGACGCGCACGGGGGCCACGCAGTCGGGGAAGAAGACGTTGTGCACCATCTTGGTGATCTGGCCCCTGGTAGCGTTGGCCGACGGGCGGAAGTAAGGGCGGTTGTCCGGTGGGACGCAAGGCTCGCCTGGACCACCGCATGGGTAGCCGCTCATGGCACCTGGCCTGTTGAGGAGGAGTTGTTCTATGAAGGTATGGAAAGTTGAGCCTTCCTCGACGTCCTCAAAGGTTTGGGTTCCCGCCTGTATTTCGTCGTTGAAGCCGGCAGAGTTGGCGATGATCTTAGCGATCTGGCCCCTGGTGGCGTTGGCGTTGGGGCGGAAGTAGGGGCGATTGAAGGGCGGCACGCACGGCTCGCCTGGACCACCACATGGGTAGCCTCCCATGATGCCATAATTGGCGAGGCGCTCGATGTAGACCCAGAAGGTACTGGCCGGGGGGACATCTTCGAAGGTCGGCAAGCCTGGATCGGGTATCTCGTCGAAGCCCGCGGAGTTGGCGACGATCTTGGTTATCTGGCCCCTGGTGACGTTGTTGTGGGGGCGGAAGGTGCCGTCGTCGTAGCCGTTGATTATGCCCTGGCAGGCCAGGCACATGATGAAGGGGTAGAAGGTGTGTCCTAGCGGCACGTCGGAGAAGGAGGCCGCGCAGGGAGTCTGTGTCGGGACGGTGGTGATGGTGGGCGGGATCGTGCCGGCCACGGTGGGAGGCACTGGGGTATCTGTAGCTACCGGTGGCACGGTATTTGTGCGCGTAGCGGTGCTCGTCCTGGTGTTGGTGGGAGGCACGAAGGTGCCGGTGGGCGTGATGAGCGGGAAGGTGGTGTTGGTGCGGGTGGGCGTATTGGTGCTGGTGTTAGTATTGGTAGGAGTGTTGGTGGCGGTGTTAGTGGGCGCATTAGTTGGGGTGTTGGTGGGGGTGCCGGTGGGGACGGGCGTGCCGCCGCTACACGTGGGCTGCGACCAGGTGAGCTTCGTGCCCGCTGTAATACCGGCTGCGTTGCAGGACGCCTGGGTGAAATAGGTCATGTCGCGCTGCACGCCGATGGTGGACACGGTGCTGCCCTGAGAGATGGTGCCGTAGATATATTCGAAGGAGTTATCAGCTTCGTAGAGGCGGACCTCGAAGTTGGCGCTGCCGCCGGCGTTGTAGTAGGTGGTGCGCCATTCGATGTTGAAGATACGGTTGGGGGCGCTACCGCTTATGGACGTGTAGACGCCCATGCCGGCGCCAGTCATGGTCATGTTGTCCCAGTAGGGGAGCATGGTGTAGCTAAAGAGCGAGTCGGGCAGGCAGTTGTTGAGCCAGGTGGTGTTGTTGCTGCCGAACTGCATGTGGCCTGACACTCCTACAAGAGCGGTGGTAAAGGTCTGGCCGTAGAGGGTGAAGGGGAAGGGCAGAGTCAGATCGGCGATGCAATCCTGGCAATTATTGGTGCCGGGGACGAGGGTGGTGCCGGGGACGATGGCCGCGCCGGTGGTAGTGGAGTAAGTGTAGTTGGTGTCGGCGTAGCACGAGGTTGGCGAAGGTATGGGGGTGTTGGTGGGGGTGATGCCCGGAGGGGACGGCGGCCCGGAGGCGTCGTACCTCATGGCGTCGTTGGAGCCGTCGTATACGCCGGTTATAGCGGGGCTGTAGTTGTAGCCGCCGAAGGCGTAGAGGATGCCATTCCACTGGGTGTAGGCGTAGTTGCGGCGCGCCCTGAGCATGTTGGGGAAGAAGCTCCAGGAGTTGGCCGAGGCGTTGTAGAGGTATGATTGCGAGTCGGGTATGGGATAGTTGCCGCCCGCTACCAGGATCCTACCGGCGATCTCGTAGCCGGAAGAGGTGTCGTAGGCCCACGCGCCCATGTCGCCGCGAGGGTAGGGGAGGGAGGCACGAGGCTGCCAGCCCGCGCCAGGGTTGTTGGGATCGAGGCGCTCAACGACGGCGGACTGGGTGACGGTGAGGACAGTGGAGCCGGTGATCATCTCGCCGCCGATGGCGTAGATGTAGCCGTCGAGGGCCGCGCCCGCGATGGCCGAGCGGGCCACGCTGAGATTAGCGCCGGTTAGCTGGGTCCACTTGTTGCCGGTGGTACCCATGGGGTCAAAGACCCAGGTGTCGCTGAAGTGCTGGCTGGTGGGCTTGGCGGCATGTCCGCCGAAGATGTAGAGCTTATTGTTGTAGACGGCATAGCCGCCGGGAACGCGCTGAGGGCTGGCGGGCCAGGTATCACCGGCGAGGGTGGTGTCGCTATCGGCAACGGGGTCGTACACGCGCACGGTGTTGCTGGGGATGCTATCTACGCTTGAGCCGCCGATGGCGTAGATGCGCACGCCGGATGTGTCGGTGAGGACTGCTACGGCCATGTTGGATAGGAAGCGCGCGCCATAGAGGCAAGCGTCGAGGGTGGCGGTTTTGCGAACGTAGCTGCCCGCGCCGGGGGTGTACTCCCATATCCAGTGATTGTGGATGTCGTCGCCGTCGGCGCGGTGCCTACCGCCCAGGATGTAGATCTTGCCGTTAGGAGGGTAGGCGACCGCGCCCGCCCTTTTCAGCCGGAGGGGCGAATTGCCGCCGGAGGGGTTGCCCTCGCAGACCTGGCTGGTGCCCCAGTTGAGGGCGACGGTGGGCAGGGCGGGGAGGTCGGACCACACGCCGTTGGGCACAAATTTCTGGGCATCGGCTACGTCGGCTACTCTCGGCCCATCTTGATTGTTGGCTGTGATCACGGTCAGTAAGAGAATGAGTCCGACCGGGACCAGTAACATGAGAATTAGAGTGAAGAACCGTTTTGACATCTATTTCCCCTTTGTAACGCATGACGTGCTGATATACGCAAATGCAAAAGTGTGAGTGCATACGCCGGAAGTCGCATAGTGCGTATCAGTAGGGGTTGGGGCCACCCGCGCGGCTGAACTTGGCGCACCCGCAATTCGCGCCGCCGCAAGTGCAATCGCAACAGGTCCAGTAGCCATTACCATCTATGGTGGTCCAGCAACCGGTGCCGGGATAAAATTGGTAGTAGACCACACAGTCTCGCACCGTGCCGCCGGGGGTGGTCACGTGCTGGAAGCAGTGGCCGTCGCGGCAGCCGGTCGGCTCGCTGGTCTGGCTGCTGCTAGCGCCTTCCAGGTTGCAGAAGGGGCCGGGGGGAGAACAGCGCGCGCGCAAGGGGACGAGGGGGGAGGCGGATACACGCGTGGCGTTGCGGGCGAGGGTGGGACCCATGACGAGGGCGACGACGCCGGATACGACTACGCCCCCGGCCCGCCGCAGGAACTCGCGCCTGTCGAGGCCGCGCGCTAATGATTCGCTCAATACCTTTATTTTCTGTTCGATCATGGATCCGCTCCCTTGCATTGGTGTTTGAATTGGAGAAATATAACAAAGAGTACGCATTTGCCACTAATGCGCAAATGCGTGAGGCTAATATAGCAGGACGGTAAGGGTTGCGTCAAGTGGGGATTGGGGATTTTGGATTTTGGAAAGCAGATATAGGAATTCACCGCAGAGGACGCGGAGGACGCGGAGGAATTTTGGATTTTGGATATGGGGGAATAGGGTGCATGGGGCTGGTTGGGTCCTATGCACCCTTGTTTCCTTCTTTCCTTGTATTTGGTTGTTGCCGGGCAGAGGGCGGCTCCGTCCTTCGTCCTACGTGGGTCCGCCCCTACACGGGCATGGCGGGGTTGGCTATGGGAAGGGTGTCCCTATGGCGCAACTGGTCCGTGTTCCGCGTGGGCGTAGTGGCCTAACACCTACCGAGGCTACTGCCGCTCGTTATACTCCTACCCATACTGGGGGTATTCGTATGGTGAGCAGCCTACGCTTATTGTCTTCTGCGTAGGGTAGCCAGGTGTGGACGTGACACGATGGCACGTAGGTTGGGCTACGCTTAGCACGCTCGTGTTATTTGTCTAGCCTCTATGTTAGGGTGCTTGTGCTTACTGCTTACTGCTTACTACGTATTGCGTATTGCGTACTACGTATTGGGTAGGCGTTGGGCACGGTATGTGGGATGGGAGGCTAGGTGCATTGTGACAGGAGGTTACTGTCGATACATAGGGACACCAGCGGTCCTTACGTCCCTCTTTATGCGGTCAGAGGGTGAAAGCTCTTTCTC
>JBAURA010000182.1:0-6078 GCA_049580985.1 Chloroflexia bacterium | reverse complement strand
GACTAAGATTCATGACTTAGCTAATCTGAAATGTCCTCAAAGACCCCACCCCAACCCCTCCCCGCACGCGGGAAGGGGCTTTTTTTGAATCAGGGTAGATGCCTGGCAAGCCTAGAGCCAAGTCCGCGACTATTCATGTCTTTTATTCGTGCCCTAGCCGCGCTTTAGCTCTCGGTTCAGCATAATGTAGCTGAGGAGGGTAAATAGCAGGCCCAGCCCCGTCAGGGCGAGTAGAAACGTCGTATCAGGCTCGCCACCCCGCAGCATTATCACCTGCAAGCTGGATACACCGTAGGTGACGGGGAGCGAGTAGGACACCGCCCTCACAGGCTCCCATATCGTGTCTACGCGCAGGAAGAAGCCGCTGAAGAAGACCGAGGAGAGGAGGATCAGCATCGATAGCTGCACCGCCTGGCTCTCCGATTTGGAGATGGTCGAGATGAAAAAGCCGAGGCCGACCGACGCGAAGATCATCAGCACCAGCGTGAGCACCAGGTAGAGCCAGTCGCCCAGGATGGGCACCCCCAGGCTCAGGCGCACGTCTCCTATTGTCAGCTCATTGCTCATCATAAGTAAGAGGAGGGCGGCCACGATTGCCAGCAGCAGCATGAAGCTTATATGCTTGCCCACCAGTATCTCGGACGGCTTGACCGGCGAGACCCGGAAAAGCTCCACCGTGCCCAGCATACGCTCTCGCACCATCGATAGCGAGGCCAGGGTGACGGCCATGTGCTGTAGGATCAGCACGAGCATGCCTGGCGCGTAATAGGCCGTGAAGCTGGGCGTCAGCGGCGCGGTGTTCTTCGCCTCCGACGTGAAGGGCGCGGCCAGCACCAGCGGGTTGATCGTCTGGAATTGCTGGGTGACCCTCTCCAACTCGTCCAGGTCCTGCCGGACCACCGAAAGGCGCTCGCGCACGCGCTGCGGGTCGGGGTTGGGGCTGTCTAGCTCGTCATTAAGCGCCTGGATGTCGGCAAAGAGACGCTGGGCCAGGTCTTCGCTTGCCGAGATGTTGGTCTGGTTGGGGTCCTGCGGCTCGGCGGGCTTGACCAGGGTGCTGTCCGACGACATAAACTGAGACATGAGGAGGAGCAGTAGCTGGACGTTGGAGGCCGGACCCTGTATCCCCGCCGCCTCACCCTGCGCGCCGCTTATATCGCCCGCGGCCAGGCGTTGCTCGACCGCCGCCAGCGAGTTGCGCATGCGCACGATGGTGGCGCGTATGTCGCCCGCGCTTTCCTGCCCCTGGCGGGCGGCTTCGGCCAACGTCTGCTTATTGATCTCGTTGGTGTAGACGTAGCTGAGGTAGATGATCCAGTCGCGCCGCAACGGGTCCACTTCGTTGAAGAAGATCGGCACGATCACCTGCGCCCCGGAAGAGATCTGCTGGCTGACGTTGGTGGGCACCGCCACCACCAGGTCCACACGGTTGCGCTTGAGGTCGGCCAGGGCCTGATCCAGGTTGGTGGTCACGTACTCGATCTTCAGGCGGTCGCCGACCAGGCGCTGGTAGTCTTCGGGGTTCTGCGAATAGGCCCCTTCGGGTGGCAGCACGAAGATCCCGGAGAGGCTGCCGGTCTCGCCCCGGTAGCCTATTCCGAAGAGGAGCAGGATCAGGAACGGCCCCAGGATGAGCGAGAGCACCAGCCTGGGCTGCCGCCGCACCTCGTTGATCTCTTTGCCGACGAAGGCCCCGGCCCTCACTAATCGCTTACCGAGCGTCCCCACCGGCGGCCTCCTGAGCTTGTTTGGCCTCGTCGCCCTTCTTCATGAGCGCCACGAATATCTCGTCGAAGCTAGGCTTATACTCTTCGACGCTCAAGACTGTGGCGCCGCTCGAATTGAGGCACTGCACAAGCTGCGGAATAGCTTCGCTCGCCTCCATTACGTTGACTCTTACCTGGTTGCGGTTCTGCTGGTGGAATAATATATCTCGCACAGTTGGAAGCTGCCGAAGGTCCGCTACCGAATCCCTGGTCAGTTCTTCGGTAGCGATGTCCACCATCTCGCCGCCCAACGCGGTCCTGCGCAGCCCCAGTGGCGTATCGAGAGCCACTATCCTGCCCTCCTGTATGATGCCGACGCGGTCGCAGTACTCGATCTCGCCCACGTACTGAGTAGTGACGAAGATGGTGCGCCCCTGGTCTCGGAGGTTATGGAACTCCTCCCAGAACTTGCCTCGCAGCACCGGGTCGATACCGGCGGTCGGTTCGTCCGCGAAGAGGAGAGGCGGGTCGTGCAGGAGAGAAGCGGCCAACTCCAGCCTCCGAAGCATACCACCCGACACATTGGCTGCCATGCGGTCGGCGGCCTCGGTAAGCTCGACAAACTTTAGCATCTCCTTGATCTTACGCCGCCGCTTGATCGGACCAATGCCGTATAGCGATCCGACGAAGTTCATGTTCTCTTTGACGGTCAGGTTCGGGTAGAGTACGAACAACTGTGGGAGATAGCCGAACTGCTCGCGTATGTTCGCGGTGGGTTTGGCCGGGTCCATGCCCATGAGGCGCACCTCACCCTCGCTAGGTTCAAGCACTCCCGTTATCAAACGGATACAGGTGGTCTTGCCCGATCCGCTAGGCCCGATGAACCCGAATATCTCCCCCTCGCGCACGTCGAAGTTCAGGTCCGACAGGACAGTTTTATCTCCAAACCGCTTGGTGACGTTTTTCAGCTCTATCATGCTCATGAGTCATTCGACCTCAGGCTCTTCGGCTTCGTTCTCTAGCTCCTGCGTGTAGACCGGCAGGTCCGCTAGTGTGCAGTTGAGGATCACGGCGTCGTTGTTGTACTCGCTGACGAGAGCGATGGGGATGAGGCGGTCGTGTTCGTCGGTGCTGTCCGGTCTGCCGACCAGCGCAGTCGCCTGGCCGTTATCGTCCATGAGCACTTCGTCCACGATGCCCCACCGGCCATCCAGGCAGTGGATCTCGGTGCCCTGGCTGATGCTCAACGTGCCTTCAGGAAGGTTGTTGATCTCGACCACCGGCATGATCGGCTCGTAGAGGGTAGCGGGGAAGACATCCGCGCCGGGTATAGGCTCGGGGGCGAATTCCCAACCTTCGGACACCGCCGGCACCAATTCCTCCACGTATTCGGGCAATTGGGCAAGCTCATCCCCTTCAAGGTTGATCTGTAACACGTTGCCGGGCGCCTCGGAAAAGGCGCTCACAGGCACTATGATATTGCGCGAGATCAGGTCGTCCGTCGCCATGACCACGCTCTCAACATTCCCGTCCTCCTCCATCGCCACCCGCCGCAGTATGCCCGCGCGTTCCCCGTTCGGGAAGCGAATCTCCGTCTCCAGGTCAAATCTCATGTCGTGTCATTCCTCCTCTGCGTGATGCGTGATACGTGATAGTGGCTGTGGTGTGTTGGTAATTGCATATTGATTGAGTTTTACGTTTTAAGTTTCGTTGGATGATACATCCCCTCTATATGCTATATGGCATTAGTCATCGAAAACTGGACTCTTTTTCGTATACCTTTTGGGTAGTCTTTTCGTGCAATTTGCTAGATCGTGCCTCGTCGGTCAGGTGAGCGCGATTGCCAGCGCGGCGTTTGCCACCATCGCTTCCACCATGAGGTCAATCGAGATGCGCTCGTTGACGGTGTGGATCACTTCCTCGTAGCCGGGGCCGAACCCGATCACCTGCATGCCACTCCCTACGAAGTGCCCGGCATCGGTAGCGAAGCGCCACAGCTGGGTCGGCACGTCCCTGCCCAGAGCTTTAGAGACGATAGCTCGTGACGCCACCGCCAGGTGGCTGTCTTCGGGCAGACCGAACGGCATGGCGGGTATGTTGTACGTGCGCGTGAATCCTGTATAGCTGGTCATAGTGGTAAGTGGTATCTCGGCGTTGCCGCTCGCCCCATCGGTTAGCGCCGCTGCCAGCAGCTCTCGCACACGGGCCAGGATCGCCTCCGGCTCGTGCCCCGGTGGGTTGCGTATATCGAGCACAACCTTGCATTCGCCGGGCACTACGTTGGCGCTTACCTGGTCGGTGGAAAAGAGCGTGGGCGCTATTGACGTTGCCCCCAGCACTGGGTGGTTCGGGTCGGGGTCGAAGCGCAACCCTTCCAGCAAAAGCAGGAAGCGCGCCATCGAATACAACGGGTTGATGCCTGTTTGCGGTACGCTCGCGTGCACCGACTTGCCCGCCACCTTGACGTGTATCTCGAAGCGGCCCCTGTGTCCCAGGGCCAGCCTGTTGGCCGAAGGCTCACCCACTACCACGTAGTCGGTCTGTAGCTCCTCCGCGAGCATGGCGGCTCCATGCCCGCCGATCTCTTCCTGCACCACGCCCGACACGTACACGTCGTTAGGCCGAGGGACTCCCGTTGCGAGCAGCAGCGCCCCGGCATACACCTGCGCCGCGAGCGCACCCTTGAGGTCGCTGGTGCCCCGCCCCCAGATGTGGCCGTCGGCAACCTCGCCCGCGAAAGGCGGATAGGGCCACCGCGCGGGGTCGCCTACGTCCACCTGGTCCATGTGTGTGTTGAACATGACGCTGCGGCCCGCGTGTCCATCACCCGCGGCCCGGATCAGCCCGATCACGTTACCCGTCTGATCCACGCGTACTTCGTGGTAGCCGAGATTCCGCATTTCTTCTACTACTCGCTCGGCCACAGCGCCCTCGCTACCCGGAAGGCTTGGCCGGGCAACCAGGTCCCGCGCGAACCGCACCATCGGCTCTCGCAATCGTTTGGCCTCGTCCCGCAGCCTGCCAACTACTTCATCGGAAAGGGCACCGGCCTTATCACTCGCAATGCCGTCCATATAACTCCTTCGTCCACAATCGTCGTCCATTGTAACCTATTCCAACTTATTGTACACTCTTGTGATATGTGGTCTAAGCTTACTGGTGGAGGTAGATGCTAACGTGTGGTTTTCATGGCTGATGTTGATCGTAGGTCTGGTGGTCATCCTCATCGGGTGCGATGTTTTCACCAACAGCATAGAGTGGCTGGGCAAGAAGCTTAACCTCAACGAAGGTGTGCTTGGGAGCATCTTCGCTGCGGTGGGCACAGCCCTCCCCGAAACCCTGATCCCGATCGTGGCGCTGATCCTGGGCGCTACGTCCTCTACTGGCACGAGCCACGCCAACGACGTGGGTCTGGGCGCTATTATAGGCGCGCCTTTTATGCTGGCAACCGTCGCCATGTTCGTTACGGGCACGGCGGTCTTCATATTTTCCTCGCGGGGCCGCCGCGACACCACGATGAGGGTAAACAGCAGGATACTGTCCCGTGACATCCGCTTCTTCCTGCTGGCGTTCGCCATCGCGGTCGCCATGGCCTTCGTCGAGAGCCAGGTCATCCGCATAGTGGTGGCGCTGGGATTGGTAGCCTACTACATCTTCTATGTGTTCAAGCACGCAACGGACCACAGCCCGAGCGATATACCGGAGGACGATGTGGTGGAGGACCTGTCTCCGCTCCACTTTTCGCGCAAGAGCGCGGAGCCAAGTCTGTCGATTGTGGTCATACAGACGATAGCCGGGCTGGCCTTGATCATCGGCGCGGCCTATCTCTTTGTGCAGTATGTTGAGGATGTCGCGGAGTCGATAGGGCTGACTCCCCTGATCCTGTCCCTGATAATCGTGCCCCTCGCCACCGAGCTACCCGAGAAGTTCAATAGCGTGTTGTGGGTGCGCCGCTCGAAGGATACGCTGGCGTTAGGCAATATCACCGGGGCTATGGTGTTCCAGAGCACGCTGCCGGTGTCGATTGGCATGGTCTTCACCGACTGGCGGATGACCCCGGAATACGCCCCCGCGTTCGCCCAGGCGCTCTTCGGGATCGTGGCGGCCATGCTTCTCTACTTCTCGATGGTGTATCGCGGCAAGCTGACCGCCCGCTCGCTGATGCTCGCCGGGATCTGGTACGTGGCCTGGCTCATCCTGGTCTTCCCACTCGACCTGGAGCACATGCTCATAAATCTCGGCTGGTTTTCGTAAGATTGGCCCAAATCGGGTGAAGCGAACGCCACGCTTGTTCGTTATGCTATATAGAAGAACTTTCCTCCTTTGGGATGACCCCGGCGGACCGCCCAACCCGCCGGGGTTTGTCCTTAAT
>JBAURA010000181.1:0-9019 GCA_049580985.1 Chloroflexia bacterium | reverse complement strand
ACCTTCACCAGGTTGCGCCCCCTGAACCCCAGCGATGACACGGTGGTGAGTTGGCCGGCATCAACCTCGGCCAGCGTGATAGCAGGTGGAAAAGTGTAGTAGACCTCCCCCTCAAATTCGGCAATTGGGTCGCCGTAGTGCTTGCTGAATTGCGCTATGGAATAGGCTATGCGCGGCACGCTGTTGGCGGTCGAGCATACGAAAGAGAGGATGCACTCCTCCGGGTCCTGCCGCGCGACGCGCAACCCGGACCAGCGCCTGGCCGCCTCCCCCGCCGCCCGGTCGGCCTCCTCGATCCGGCGCACGATGTCGCCCATATCGACCTCAAGTTGAAAGTAGTCTCGTAACAGGCCCTCATCGACAGGTTCGGGATAGCTCCACCAAGAGAAAGCGTCGCCGTCCTGCCTGATGCCAAGCACCGCCCGCCCTATCACGCCCGTCCATAGGCCGTCTTTGCGCCTGCGCCACCGAAAGCACTGCCCGGAGGCGAGGGTGTGGTCGAGGGAGAACTCGTCGGGGTTGTAGGTGAAAGTCCGGGTCTGGAGGGGAGCGGAGGCTAATTGCATAAGCGAATTATACACCCGCCAACTTATGCTCGTGACGTCCGTTGGTGTTCTCGATCAGTCGAAACCCGGCCTGCGGCCCGTCGTTGCCTCCTTCTGCCTCTCCAGGTTGGGCATTCACGCTGCTAGGTGCGCCCGGCACTTCGTGGCAATGCCGGCAGCGGGCTTCGTAGTTCTCCTTAGCGCCTACCATGATGATAGGGTCGTCGTAGTTGGCGGGTTGACCGTCGATCATGCGCTGGGTGCGGCTGGCGGGCGCGCCGCACACCACGCAGATGGCCTGGAGCTTGTCCACCATCTCGGCCTCAGCCATAAGGATGGGCATGGGGCCGAACGGCTCACCACGGAAGTCGGTGTCGAGGCCCGCCACGATCACGCGCACGCCCCGCCTGGCAAAGCGCTTGCACAGGTCCACCACGCCCTCGTCGAAGAACTGCGCCTCGTCGATAGCCACCACGATGGTATCCGGCTTGACCAGCGGCTCTACATCAGCGGAACTTTCGACCGGCACGGCTGTGTGCAGCACGCCGTTGTGGGAGGCCACCTGCCTGGTCGAGTAGCGGGTGTCGATCTGCGGCTTGAAGACCTGCACCTTCTGGCGGGCGATCTGGGCGCGCTTGACCCGGCGGATCAGCTCCTCCGTCTTGCCGGAGAACATGCTGCCGCAGATCACCTCGATCCACCCGCCCGTGTAGTGCTTGGGATGCGGGCCTAATGGCCCCTGGTCCTGCATGAAACGCTGTATGTAATCTCCCAAGTTTGACCCCCTCCCGGTGGGCAAGCGAAACGCAAAACGCGAGTGCCAGGTGCTGATTACCTGACTAAGTACGATCATATAGTGGAAAAGGCTGTTCTGTTGCGTCAAGCGTGGGTAATGTAGATATGGTTGTCCACATGGCGGGGTGGTAGGGAAGGGTACGAACACAAAAGAAGAACCCTCTCTGGGGGGAGAGGGTTCTTCTTGGGGTGGGGTGGGTAATTATGCTTCGGTGGTGGCAGCTTCTGCCTCGGCCCCTGGGGTTTCGGTTTCCTGGGTAGCCGTTTCGCCTTCTCCCTCGGCGGGGCGCTGGCGGCGCTCCTGGGGCGGTGGGGCGATGTTGGCCTTGTTCTTGGAGGTGCGCTTGGCGACGGCTACGGGACCTGTGGTGACTGTGCGGTTGCCCATGCGGCGCAAGAAGCGCTCTACCTGGCCCGCCGTGTCAACGATCCTTTGCTCGCCTGTGAAGAAGGGGTGGCAGTTGCTGCAAAGGTCGGTCTTAAGGACCTCCTTTGTGGACATGGTCTGCCAGGTGTGGCCGCAAGCGCATGTGACTGTTGCGAGCACGTACTTTGGATGGATAGCTGATTTCATTTCCTATGTTTTCCTTTTTATATTACGAATGACGAACGTTTAGAATGCCTTCGTCCTCCGCCTTTCGTCTTTGGTCCTATATTATGCCTCGACGGGGGCGTATACGCTCACCCGCTTGCGCTCTTTGCTGGCGTGCTCGAACTTGACCGCGCCATCCACCAGGGCGAACAGGGTGTGGTCCTTGCCCATACCGACGTTGTTGCCGGGGTGGATCCTGGTGCCGCGCTGGCGAACGATGATCGCGCCCGAGCGTACCGACTGGCCGTCACCGCACTTGACGCCCAACATCTTGGGGTTGCTGTCGCGCCCGTTGCGCGAGGAACCCACGCCTTTTTTGTGTGCCATCCTTTTCTCCCTTCGGAAGAATTATGAACTCTCAACTTTGAATGCTGAATTGTTAACTCGGTAGTCGTACTTTCAATTCAGAATAAAAAAATTCAAAATTAGACGTTGATTTCCCTTATAGCAAGCATCGTGAGGTTCTGCCGGTGGCCGGTCTTGCGGCGGTATCGCTTCTTGGGCTTGTACTTGAAGACTATGAGCTTCTTGCCTTTGCCCTGGCGCAGAACCGTGGCTAGCACCTTCGCACCTTCAACGAGCGGGGTGCCGACTTGCACGCCATCGTCGTTGCTGACCATCAACACTTCGCCAAGCTCCACCTGACTCCCAGGCTCGGCTTCTAGCTTTTCAACTTCAATTGTGTCACCGGGTTCTACCCTGTACTGGTGGCCCCCGGTGCGTATTATCGCGTACACGGCTTTTCCTCCGCTCATTGTTTGCGTCACAGCCTCTAATTATAGCAAATGGTGTTCGTAATGTCAATCGACGTTCGCGCTCATTCAGGGTCTATTCATTCTCAGGTTTGCGTCCTTGCTAGATCGCCCGGACAATAAATCGCGGGGTGTCTCTTTACATCGGCTGGGGAAGGTGAGCGGCTATTTCCGTAAATAGCAGATCGAAGCTGAACGGTTTTTCCAGGTAGCCGGCCGCGCCGATCTCGCCCGCCGCCTGTTGCGCGCTATTATTGCCGGTCATAACGACAATGGGGGTGCCCAACGAGCGGCTGCTAAGCTCCGAGGCTACCTGCCAGCCATCTATGCCGGGCATGTGCATGTCCAGCAAGATGAGGTCAACCTGCACGTAGGCGAGGACGTCGAGGGCGGCAGCGCCGTCGGTCGCGCCTACCGCGAAATAGCCTTCCTCGGTCAGGGCGCGCGTGACGGTCTCGATGAGGGCGGGTTCATCATCTACCACGAGTATCGCGCCCCTTACTTGATTCACGTCGCGCCCCCGGTGACGCGAACCACGAGCCACAGATCGAAGCCGAGCAAGCCCATCACACCGCACACCAACAACACCCAGGCGACCCATCGTGGGATGTCGAGGTCCAGGGCGCGCGGGTTGCGCATCAGGTAGTACCCAAAGATGATACTTCCTGTGCTCACCAGCAATATAAAGATCGGGAGCAGGCCGCTCATGATATAAATTGCCGCGTGTATACCTTTAGAAGAAGAGGTTGCCGAAGGTGAGAGGCTGGTGGTATTGGAGGCGCGGGCCGGTGGTGATCATCAACTCCTGGAGGGGGACGCCGCGCTGGTCGTTGTCGCCCGCCGAGGCCGCGAAGCCGATAGCGCTGCCGATCTGGGGGCGAAACGAGCCGAGGGCCTGCCAGGGCACCACGGCTTCGAGGGTGTAGCCACCTTCGAGGCGCGGCCTGGCGGCTACGCTTACCATCTTATTGCGCTCTACCGACCTGTCGGGGTTCCAGAATACGGCCTCAGGCTCCAGTCCGGCGAAGTCGCCTGGGGAGAGGCCAAGCTGGTAGTCGTCGGCGTTGGCTTCCTGTACCGCGAAATCGCCCGCGAGGTCGGTATCGAACCAAAGCTCTATGTCGTCGCCTTTGTAGAGGTCGTAGCCGCGCGTGCGGGCGAACTGCACGTGCAGATTGTCGGTGATGGTGGCGGCGACGTAAAAGTTGGTGGCGTCCCAGGCGAAGAAGAAAGACGCGCTAAGGTCGGCGGGCCCACCCCATTCGCGCCCTTTTTTATGAGTAATGTCGGGTGCGGAGAAAGGAGATCCCGCCTCTGCCCAGTCGGAGAGGTCGCCGTCAATGATGGGGGGAATGAGGGCTTCGGGGATGCTGAGGTCGGGGCCGTTGTCGGTGCGCGTTGGACCGGCGTAGGTGTGCGGACCGGGGGGCTTGAAGCGCGAGTTTTCGCCGCCCACCCGGTTGGCGAAGAGGCCCGCCGCGCTCAACAGCACCACCACGCCCGCCGCTAGCAGGAGCAGCGCTACTACCAGGGCCAGGATGCGGCTTGGGTCGCGTGGAGGCGCGAGGACTTCTGATTGCGGATTGCGGCCTGCGGATTGTGGATTGCTGGGACGGTTTGCGGGTGGATTGTTGGTAAAGATCGGTGGGCCGATGGGGCCGGTCGGACGCCGAGAACCGTTCGTGGGGGGGTAACGCTTTGCTCCTGGAGTGCCGACGTTCGGTGGGAGAGATTTAGGCGGGTAGAGATGCATACTGCTTGAGCCTGGCATGGGGGTGCCTGCCGGCAGCCACTGCGCGACGGCGGCCAGGTCGATGGCCAGGTCGATGGGGTCGGCGTAGCGGACGGCGGGATTCTTGGCGAGGGCGCGGTCCATGATCGGCTGGAGGTCGGAGGGCAGGCGGGGGTTAGAGGCGCGCAGGGGAGGCGGCTTTTCGTGTACCTGGCGGTAGAGGACGGAGGCGGTGGTCTCGCCGGAGAATGGCGGCTTGCCGGTGAGCATCTCGTATAGGACTACGCCAAGGGAATAGACGTCGGAGCGCGGCTCGGCGGGCCGCCCGCTGATCTGTTCGGGCGCGAGGTAGTCTGCCGTGCCCATGACGTGCCCAACGGCGGTCAGGGACGACTGAGCGTTGTCGGCGGCGCGGGCTATGCCGAAGTCGGTGAGGAGGACGGTGCCATCAGGCTCGACCAGGATGTTGCCCGGCTTGACGTCGCGGTGTATGACGCCGTGGGTGTGGGCATAGTGGAGGGCGGAGGCTATCGGTTCGACGATGCGGAGCGCGACGTCGAGGGGGAGCGCGCCGTTGTCGCGGAGGATGTCGCGCAGAGTGGTGCCCTGTACATAGCGCATAGTTATATAGTGGAGGCTACCCGCCTGCTCCACGTCATAGACGCGCACAATGGCCGGGTGTTCGAGGTTGGCGGAGGTGACGGCCTCGCGCCGGAAGCGCTCCACCGCCTTGGGGTCGATGGCAAGGGCCGGTTCGAGCACTTTGATCGCGACCGAGCGGTTGAGAGCCGTGTCGTGGGCGCGATAGACCGCCGCCATACCTCCCCTGCCAATGAGGGACTCGATCTGGTACTTGCCTAAGCGGCGGCCTACTAGTGTGTCCATTTCAATTACAAATTACGAATTACGAATTACGAATTGAAAGAATAGCCGGTAATTCGTAATTCGTAATTCGTAATTACTTCCTTATGTTGTTGAACGCCCTGATGCCAGGGTACACCGCGCTCTCCCCCAGTTCGGCTTCTATTTGCAGGAGGCGATTGTACTTGGCCGTACGCTCGCCACGGGCGGGCGCGCCGGTTTTGATCTGGCCGCAGTTCAGGGCCACCGCCAGGTCGGCTATGGTGGTGTCCTCGGTCTCGCCGGAGCGGTGGGAGAGGATGGCGGTCCAGCCTGCTTGCTGCGAGTCGCGCACGGCCTGGATCGCCTCGGTGAGGGTGCCGATCTGGTTGACTTTGGTGAGGAGAGAGTTGCAGGCGCGCTTCTCGATGGCTCGCTTCACACGCTCCGGGTTGGTCACCAGCAGGTCGTCGCCTACCAGTTGCACGCGGTCGCCTATACGCTCATAGAGCCTCTGCCAGCCCGCCCAGTCGTCCTCGGACATGCCGTCCTCTATAGAGATGATCGGGTATTTGCTTATCCAATTCTCCCAGAAGTCGGCCAATTGCTCGCTCGACAGCTTTCTACCCTCTTTGGCAAGGTGATATTCGCCGTTCTCGTATAGCTCGGTCATGGCGGGGTCGAGGGCGATGTGGATGTCTACGCCGGGCCTGTACCCTGCCTTCTCAATGGCTTGCACGATCAATTCGACGGCTTCTTCGTTGCTCTTGAGGGAGGGGGCGAAGCCTCCTTCGTCCCCAACGCTGGTGCTGTAGCCTTTGTCGTGGAGCGTTTTCTTGAGGGAGTGGTAGACCTCCACTCCCCAGCGCAGGCCCTCGTGGAAGGAGGGCGCGCCGGTGGGCATGACCATGAACTCCTGGAAGTCGGTGGAGTCGTCGGCGTGCTTGCCGCCATTAAGGATGTTGAGCATGGGCACAGGCATAGTGCGCGCCGAGACGCCGCCGAGGTAGCGGTAGAGGGACATGTGGTGGTGGGCCGCTGCCGCGTGGGCTGTGGCGAGCGAGACGCCGAGGATGGCGTTCGCGCCCAGCTTGCCTTTGTTGGGCGTGCCGTCGAGGGCGATCAACTGGGTATCGAGGGCTATCTGGTCGAAGGCGTTCGCGCCTATGATCTGCTCGGCAATCTCGATGTTGACGTTATCGACCGCGCGCAGGACGCCTTTGCCGCCGTAGCGCGATTTGTCGCCGTCACGCAGCTCGACCGCTTCGTGCGCGCCCGTGGATGCCCCCGATGGTACGGCGGCCCTGCCGGTCGCGCCGCCCAGTAGCCGCACCTCCACCTGCAAGGTAGGGTTGCCCCTGGAATCGAGGATTTCGTACGCGAAAACATCCTCTATCTCAACGGTGTACACAAATGCCCTCCATGTGCTGAATGTCTACCCCGACTATCCCGCATGATAAACCATAGGCGGGGGTTTGTAAAGAATGGACGGTTGTCGGTTGCCAGTTGCCAGTTGTCGGTAGTCGGTTATCGGCGGCTGGATAGAGATTACGTAGGTGTAGAGTCGATTCAACGCAGAGATAGCAGAGGTAACAGAGGAAAGCAGAGAATAAATAAGGAAACTCTGCTTTCCTCTGCTATCTCTGCGGTAAAACTGCACTCTAACTACACAACTGCTGCTAATTCACCGACAACCGACAAGTGATAACCGACAACCGACTACCGTCATCCTTCAGACAGCGGCAGGGTGAACCAGAATACACTGCCTCCATCGGGGTTGGGCCGAAAGCCGATCTCGCCACCGTGGGCGGCTACGATCTCGGAGCTTACGTAGAGGCCGAGGCCCAGGCCGCGCTTCTTCCTGGGGCCTGGGCTACCATCCGGCGAAGGGAGGTTGGGCAACGGCCCAAAGTAGCGACTGAACAGGTGGGGCCGCTGGTGATCGGGGATGCCCGGCCCCTGGTCGGTGACCTCCACGCGGGCCGTATCGCCCTCCTGTGTTATAGAGAGGTGTACCGTCGTGCCCAGCGGCGAATAGCGGAGCGCGTTATCCAGCAGGTTGGTGAGCACCTGCTCGATGCGCGTAGGGTCCCACTGGCCCGTCAAATCAGGTGGCGCGGACGGCTCTAGCTCAATCTCGTGCGCGCCCGCGTCGGTGGTCTGGGCGTTCGCCACGGCTTCTTCGGCTATCTTGACCAGGTTGACCGGGGCCTTCTCCAGGTTGAGCCTGCCGAGTTGGACGCGGGAGGCGTCGAGGAGGCGCGCGATCAGCCTGGTGAGGCGCTCGATCTGCTTGCCTATCTCGCCGAGGTAGCGCTCGATGGTAGGAAGCGCGTCGTCAGCGCTTGTAGAGCCTGCTTTGACCTTCCCCAGGGTGCGATGGGCCAGGTGGTTGTAGCCGACGAGGGCCGCCAGCGGGTTGCGAAGCTCATGGGCGGCGATAGCGATGAACTCGTCCTTGCGCTGGTCTATGATCCTGAGCTGGGTCACGTCCTGGATGAGGATCACGCTGGAGGTGATGCGGCCACTTTCGTCTTTGATCGGGGTAGCGCTGACCATCAAGTGTTTCGTGCCCGTTTCGGGTCGAGTCGTGATCAGTTCCACATCTCGCACAGCCCGCCCCTCACCCAGCGCTCTTGCCACGGGCGCATCTTCGAGGGTTATAGGGGTGCCGTCGGGCCTGCGCAGATCGAAATATTTGATGCGCTCGCCGCGCGTCATCTCGTTCCACACCGCCGCCGGAAATATCTCCTCGGCGGACTGGTTCTGGAGGATGACGTTGCTGCCGGGCGCGTCCATAACCCTCACGGCGATGGGAAGATTGTCCACTACGGCCTGCAATTGCCGGTGCTCTATTTCTATTCTCCGGGTGGCTTCCATTTCGCGGTGCAACTCACGCCTGGCGGTTCTCATAGTGAGCACAGCCCCGCCGAGGGCGAGGAGGCCAAGCACCAATATAACCGCCAGCTCGAACCAGCGAATGTTGTTTAGCTCGGCGCGGTAGCGGTCTAGCTGCGCGGTGAGGGTGCTGTTGAGGTTGCGTCCTGCTTCTCGGAAGGTATCGAAGAGCGCTTTACCCTGCCCGCCGGCAATAGCTTCAAATGTCTCCTGGGTCCTGCCGAGTCGCCGGTTATCAATCTGAACGCCGGCCCAATCTCTTTGCCAGTTGTCTGAGGCGGCAAATAGATCTTCCGCTTGCCGCCGAATCTGGTTTCGGATGCTGCTGTCAAGGTCCTGGAGGTTGGCTATCTGGCCCGTGAGGTCGGCTCGCAGTTGGGGCAGACGCTCCCTGGCTGCGTTGTAGGGTTGTAGGAACTTTTCTTCGCCCGCGATAACGAAGCCGCGTATGCTGGTTTCCATATCGAGGAGGGCGCTGTTGATCTCGCGCTCGGCAAGGAGGAGGTCTCCCGCGCGCCGGGTGTTATTGTACGCCTCGCGGCCAAGCCAATCGGTGTAGATGATCACACCGATCAGAAAGACGAGGAAGAGAATCAGCCCGCCTATCATAGCAGGCGTGTGGCGCGCAGGTATGCGCCTCGGTGCAGGTGTAGGTACAGGTATAGCGCCGGAACCGGGCATAGAGGTCTTGAGCCTTTCTGGAGTGAGCGCTCAGGGTAATCGAGATTACCGCGTGGATGTAGGGGGCATGCCTTCTATGGAGATATCGTCGCAGTACACAGGCGACATATTCCCGGCGACATCCCTGTACTGCACGTTCACATACCACCCCTGAAAGTTGCGTATAACGGTGGTCGTGTACACT
>JBAURA010000180.1:0-4952 GCA_049580985.1 Chloroflexia bacterium | reverse complement strand
GACAACCGGCAGGAGGCATTATGGCAAACGTCTCGATGGAAACAATCGTCTCGCTGGCGAAGAGGAGAGGCTTCGTCTTCCCCTCAAGCGAGATCTACGGTGGCTTCTCTTCCACGTGGGACTACGGCCCCCTCGGCGTGGAGCTGAAGCGCAACATCAAGCACCTGTGGTGGCGCGACATGGTGCAGATGCGCGACGACATCGTTGGCCTCGACTCGGCCATCCTCATGTCACCCCTCATCTGGCAGGCATCGGGCCACGTGAGCGAATTCACCGACCCCATGGTGGACTGCAAAGCGTGCAAGCACCGCTTTCGCGTCGACCATATCGAGGGCAACCGCTGCCCCGACTGCGGCGGCGAGCTTACCGAGTCGCGCAACTTCAACCTCATGTTCAAGACCTTCGTCGGCCCCGTCGAGGACGATGCAGCCACCGCGTACCTGCGCCCCGAGACCGCCCAGGGTATCTTCGTCAACTTCTTCAACGTGCAGCAGTCGATGCGGCGAAAGCTACCCTTCGGTATCGCGCAGCAGGGCAAGGCGTTCCGCAACGAGATCACGCCCGGCAACTTCATCTTCCGCACTCGCGAGTTCGAGCAGATGGAGATGGAGTACTTCGTGCGCCCCGGCACCGAGCAGGAGTGGTACCGCACCTGGGTGCAGACCCGGCACGAATGGTACCTCAAGTATGGCGTCAAGCCCGAGAGCCTGCGCCTGCGCGAGCACGAGCAGGCCGAGCTGGCCCACTACTCCAACGGCACTACCGACATCGAGTACAAGTTCCCCTGGGGCTGGGGCGAGCTTGAGGGTATCGCCTCCCGCACCGACTTCGATCTCAAGCGGCATTCGGCGGCGAGCAACAAGGACCTCACCTACTTCGACGAGGAGACCGGCGAGCACATCACCCCCTACGTGATCGAGCCTGCCGTCGGCCCCGACCGCATCGCGCTGATGATGCTCCTGGATGCCTACGACGAAGAGCCTGACAAGGACGAAACGCGCGTGGTGCTGCGCTTCCACCCGGAGGTCGCGCCCATCAAGGTAGCCATACTGCCACTCTCCAAAAAGCTGGCTGACGACGCGAAGAAGGTGCACACCCTCGTGCGCCCCGCCTTCATGAGCCAGTATGACGACACCGGCTCCATAGGCAAGCGCTACCGCCGCCAGGACGAGATCGGCACCCCTCTCTGCGTTACCGTAGACTTCGAGACCCTCAACGACCATGCCGTCACGATACGCGAGCGCGACAGCATGGAGCAGGTGCGCGTGCCCATCGAAGAGCTAGTCCCGCGCCTGAGAGATATGCTCAAGCTAGGGATGTAGTTATTCACCGCAGAGAACGCAGAGGATTCCATTATTATTCTCTGCGCTCTCTGCGGTGAAAAAGAAGAGAATGACAACCCGACAATTCGTAATTGGCATAGACGCCAGCCGCGCCATCCTGGCCCAGCGCACCGGCACAGAACACTACTCGGCCAGCCTCCTGGCCGCGCTCTCCGAATTGCCTGAAGCTAGAGAGCGAGAGATTGTGCTTTACGTCAACACCAACAATCCGCAATCCGCAATCCGCAATCTGCAATTCAAGCTACCTGGGGGCTGGCGCGTCCGCGCGATCCCCTTCCCGCGCCTCTGGACCCACCTGCGCCTGTCGGCTGAGATGCTTTCTCATGCGCCCGGCGTGCTGTTCGTGCCGTCGCACGTGGTCCCCCTGTGGCACCCGCGCCGCACCGCCGTCACCATCCACGACCTCGGCTATCTTGCCTACCCGCAGACGCATACCCGCCTGTCACGCCTCTACCTGCACGTCTCTACGTGGTTCAGCGCCCGCTCGGCCCGCCGCGTGATCGCCATCTCCGAGGCTACGAAGCGCGATCTTGTCAAGCACTACAGGATCGACCCCCGAAAGATCGCCGTCGTGTACCACGGACGCGACCCTATCTTTAGGCCCGTACCTGACGAAGAGCGCATTGAGGCTACGGCGGCCAAATACGGGGTTGGCAGGCCCTATTGCCTCCACGTAGGCACCCTCCAACCTCGCAAGAATCTCGGCATGCTAGTAGAGGCATGGGCGATCCTGCGGGATACGATGGAGCAGCCACCTCAGCTTTTACTCGCAGGTAAGCGCGGCTGGCTCTATGATTCTCTATTCGAGTCGGTAAACAAGCACAAATTGGGCAACCTGATCAAGTTTGCCGATTACGTAGAGCGCGACGACCTGCCCGCCCTCTACTCAGGCGCGCTCGCCCTCACCTTCCCCTCGCTGTACGAAGGCTTCGGCCTGCCCGCGCTGGAGGCCATGTCGTGCGGCACGCCCGTACTCGCCTCCGACGCCACATCCCTCCCCGAAGTGGTAGGCGATGCGGGCCTCCTCCTCGACCCCCACGACCCGCGCGCATGGGCCGAGTCGGTAGCGCGTTTGCTCTCCGATCAAGGGTTGCGGAATGACATGTCGCAGAAGGGTTTAGCGCAAGCAGCAAGCTTCACCTGGGAGCGTTGCGCGCGGGAGACGTTCGGGGTCCTGACAGGAATGTAAAGGCCGGCCCGAGAGACGACTCTTACTGCCCGTAGAAATGGAACTTGGTGGGCTTGATCCTGATCGGTTCGGTGTATTCCTGCCCCATCGACTCGCCCGTCCAATTATTTTGCGCTAGCTGGCGCGCGTACTTCTCCGCATAAGCGGGCATGGCGGGCGTCACCTCGCCGTGTGGCAGCAGCTCGGCCTCGCCCATGATCATGATAGGCTCCCCGCCTCCCTTGGTGTCGTCCAGTCCAAGCATTGCCGACCTGTTCTGCTTGAGGTTGCGTACCTTCTGATCAGGCTTGCTGAAAATATAGATGTGTTCTCCGTCCCACAGGAACCACACGGGCACAAGGTGCGCGGTGCTATCGGGCTTCACGGTCGAGAGCCATATCATCGGGTCGGAGCGCAGCCGCTCATCCACGTGCGTGTGCCGAGGATTCGATAGGTCCAGCATCTTATTCACCTTCTTTATACTGACGACTTATGTATATGCGGGAGATCAGGCCACACCCGACAGCACCAGCGCGTCGGGATAGTCGAACAGAGGCATACCTGGGTCGAACCTGCCACGCCTGAGCATGACAGCGCAGGCTTCCAGCACGGTCTCCTCTTGCAGGAAGCTCATGCAGGAACCCTTAGGCAGGGTACGACAGTTATCGGCTTCATACTTGAAGTGCTTCCAGCAGCCGCCGCAGGTCGCGGGCTTGTCGAAGGGCGCGACCAGGCCAATGCCCCCCTCCTGCCGGTACGGCCCCGTCACTTCGGGGTTGGTCGGCCCAAAAAGCCCCACCCACGGTATGTCGAGCGCGCCCGCCATGTGCAACAGGCCCGTATCGACGCCCACCACCAGGTCGCAACGTGCCAGCAGGCTCGCCACGTTATCCAGATGGGTGAGCACGGGCAGCGCGGGCGACCCGGCCTCGCGGAAAGCCCTGGCCTGCGCGCTATCGGGCTTGTCGCAGAAGAGCACCGTGCGCAGGCCCATCTCGCGCAGGTGTGCGTCCAGCTTGAGCCACTCGCGCATAGGCCACCGCTTGATAGCCATGTTGGACGACGGCACCAGCCCCACCACCCGCTCCCCTTCCAGGTCGTTGGTGATCCAGAAGCGATTAGCCCACACGGTCGAGGCCTGCCGCAACACCAGCCTGGGCACTCTCTGCTCTGGCGTGATGTTTATGTCAAGCTGGTGCTGCAACTCGTCGGCCAGGAAGTCGAGCGAGTGTTGCGCGCCGGGCAGGGGTGGCACCTGGGGCGTCCAGTAATGCCGGAAAGCCATGCCACGCTCCCAGGCGTAGAACATATTGATCACCAGGTCGAACGGCCCAAGCTCGCGGTCGAACAGCGGCCCCGCCATCCATGCCAGCAGCGTCTGAGGCAGCAGCGGACGCAGGGCAACAGCCATCTTACCCGGCTCGTAGTTGAACCCCGAAGGCTTCACCACCTCGATAGCCGGGTCATTGATCAGGAAGTTGCCATGCTCGGAGGCGGCCACCGTGAAGGAGGCGACAGGAAACGCACGCCGCAAAGCCGCCAACAAGGGCTGGACATTCACAAAATCCCCGATGCCGTCGGCAAACGGGATGACCAGTATGGTCTCTGTCTTCATTACCTGGCTGCCTGCTCCTAAAACCACGCCCGCAACCCTCAGATCCTTAGCTCACGAGGCGCAAAGAAGATTCTATCATACGTAGGTGCCAAAATCAACCGCTCTGGGACGGTAACAGTTCAGATTTTGGGGTGGAGAAAACCGGGTCGTAGGGGCACCCCTTGTGGGTGCCCTGTTCCGATACCTGGATCTCGCCCGGAGAGGGCACCCACACATGTGCCCCTACGACGTTTCCACCGTAAATCTGAACGCTTACTTGGGACGAACAGTGGACGCTGAGTGTCGGCAAACTTAACTTCTTATGGAACTTTCTTAAGTAAGAAGTTAAGTTTGCAACCGACAACTAACAACTGACAACTGACAACCAGCCATCGTCTTTCGTCCTTCGTCCATTGTATAATTACCCCATGCAACTTACGCACGTATCAGGCCAGCGTTCCACCGCACTTTACAGGCGCATACTTGCCGTCAAGTTGGCCGACCTGGGCGACCTACTCACCATTACACCCGCTTTGCAGGCCCTACGAGCCGCCCACCCGCATGCCAGGATCGATCTGCTCGCGCCACCCTCCTCGGCAAGCCTCCTTCAGGGCGCGCCCTACCTCGATAACATCATCAAGTTCGACGGCTTCTCCTTCACCAACCCTATCGCTGCTCTTCACCCCCTGAGAGCGGCCAAGATCGCCCGCCTCCTCCTCACGCTGAGACTCGCCCGCTACGACGCCTTCGCCGTGTTCCACCACGCCACCACGCGCTGGGGCGCATTGGAGCGCGCCTTGCTAGCCACAGCCGTGCGGGCGCGGGCAACCGCCGGGCTGGACAGCGG
>JBAURA010000179.1:0-6134 GCA_049580985.1 Chloroflexia bacterium | reverse complement strand
GTGCCCGACGGCGACACCGGCACCAACATGGCCCTCACCATGCAGGCCGCCATCAAGCAGATAGCCGACTCCCCCAGCCACTCGGTAGCTCAAATCGCCTCCGCCGTATCGCACGGCGCGCTCATGGGCGCGAGGGGCAACTCCGGCGTGATCCTCTCGCAGATATGGCGTGGCTTCTCCGAGGGCGTGGCCGGGCGCGACACCATCTCGGCGCACGATTTCTCCAATGCGCTGGTAGCCGCCACCGCCACTGCCTACCGGGCGGTCCTCAAGCCGGTCGAAGGCACCATCCTGACGGTCATCAAGGACACGGGCGAGGCCGCCGTAGTTGCCGCAGGCAAGCTCAACTCGTTCGGCTACGCCCTACCCGAGATCGCCAGGGCCGCCAAGGCCTCCGTAGCACGCACCCCCACGCTGCTCGATAAGCTGCGCGACGCGGGGGTGGTCGATGCGGGCGGCCAGGGGTTGTGGGTGCTGCTCGACGGCATGCGCCGCTTCGCGGAAGGCGAGGAGGTCGAGACTCTGGAGGTGGAAGCGTCTTCGGGAAACGCCGCGCTCGAAGAAGCCGCGAGCGGGGTGCACGTAGAGCATGGCGAATATGGATATTGCACCAACTTCCTGATCGTAGGCAGCGGCTGGGAGTTCGACGAGGTGCGCGCCCGCATCGCCTCCCTGGGCGACTCGGCGGTGATCGTGGGGGACGAGCGCATAGTCAAGGTCCACATCCATACCGAAACCCCCGGTACTGTGCTCAACTATGCCTGCTCGCTCGGTAGCCTGCGCCAGATCAGCATCGCCAACATGCAGGACCAGCATGAAGAGTTCCTCGACATGCACGCCCAGGCGGGGGTGAAGAGCGAAGTGGGAACTGTACATGCCGACGCGGGAGCCGCCGCCGTATCCGGGCGCGACCCCAACAGCGCCGTTGCGTCGAGCCGCATCGCGGTGCTGGCTGTCGCCTCCGGTCCTGGCATCGTCAAGACCTTCAGGAGCATGGGCGCGGCGGCCATAATCGAAGGCGGCCAGACGATGAACCCCAGCACCGAGGACATCCTCAAGATGGTGGAGGCTGTCCCCCAGAACGAAGTGATCATCCTCCCCAACAACGGCAACATCATCATGTCGGCCCGCCAGACCGAGAGCCTCACCAAGAAGCGCGTGGCCGTAGTGCCGACCGATACCGTGCCGCAGGGCATCTCGGCTCTCATCGCGATGAACTACGACGCGAGCCTGGAAGACAACGCAAAGGCCATGAATAGTGCCGCCAAATCGGTCCAGACAGGCGAGCTAACCCGCGCCGTCCGCGATGCCAAGGTAAACGGCATTGAGGTCAAAGAGGGGCAGGTGATCGGCCTGGTGAACAACGCCCTCGTAACCACCGGCACCGAGCGCGACGAAGTGGCCTGGGACCTGCTGGGCCGCATGGACGCCGAAGAGAGCGAGCTTATCACCATCTACTGGGGCGGCGACGTGACCGAAGCCGACGCCCAGGCATTCCGCGACCGCGTGCAAGACCATTACGCCGACGCCGAGGTAGAACTGGTCTACGGCGGCCAGCCTTTCTACGACTACATAATCTCAGCCGAGTAAGCCCAAATGCGGAACGCGAAGGACGAAGGACGGAGATGGGGAATGCGGAATTAGGAGTAACGTATGAAATGTCATAGACATACAACCCATCGCCGCGCATATTCCGATGTCGTTCCCTGGCTAACCGCATTCCGCATTCCCCATTCCGCATTCCGCATTTAGCAATGCCTCGCATAAGAGTAGTAACCGACAGCGCCGCCGACATACCTGAGAGCCTACAGCGCCAGCACGATATTACCGTCGTGCCCATGCGGGTACGCTGGGGCGTTGGAGGCTACCCTGATCGTGGCGGTATAACCACCGATGACGTTATGGCCCGGCAGCGCGAAGGTGGGGTTGCCGGCATTCCAGAGGTCGAGTCGCCCTCCGTCGAGGACTTCAGCAGGACGTACCGCCTCCTGCGCGAGACGTGCGACGGGGTCATCTCCATCCACATCTCCTCCAGGCTGAGCGACACTCTAGCCAACGCCTGGATCGCCCGCGAAGCCTTCGGCCCCATAGGCCAGGGAGGCCCATTCCCGGTGGCGGTGGTCGATTCCCTCTCCATCTCGATGGGCCTGGGGTGGATCGTGGTGGAAGTGGCAAAAGCCGCCGAGCGCGGGCTGGACCTGCCCCGGCTGGTAAGCCTCGCCACCAGGCTAACCGGCCTCAGCCACGTGGCCTTCTTCACCGAGCAGACAGATATATTGCTGGCAAGCGGCCACGCGAGCAGGCTCACACACCAATCGGAGCACCTGGCAAGCATGCGCCCCCTGTTCCACCTGGACGAAGGGTACATCTCCGTCTACGAAAAGACGCGCACCCGCCCGAAAGCCCGCGACTCTCTCTATAACTTCGTGGAGGACTTCCCCGGCATAGGCGAGCTTGCGGTGTTGCACACAAACGTCACCCAGAACGACGTGGAGCACCTGCTCACACGCATCGGCGCGATCTACCCCCGCGAGCGCGTGCCCATCATCCAGATCGGCCCCGCGCTTGCCTCGTGGCTTGGCCCCGACGTGCTGGGTGTGGCGGTGCTTGAGGGAGAGGAGTAGAATATAGGCATGAGCCAGCGCCCCGTACGAGTGGTCACCGACAGCGCCTCCGACATACCTCGGCAGCTTGCCAGGGAGTTGGGCATCACGGTCGTGCCCCTGCGCGTGCACATGGGCGGCAAGACCTACCTCGACGGGGTTGACATCAGTGGCGAGGCGTTCTACCACGAGCTTGAGGCCACCCGTAGCGTCACCACCACCTCCCTCCCCTCGTTAGGCAGCTTCGAGCAGGCCTACCGGCAGCTTGCGGACGACGGCTACGATATAGTCAGCGTTCACCTGTCGTCCAAGTTGAGCGGCACCTTCAACGCCGCCCTCATGGCCTCCACCAGCGACGGGATTCCCGATGAGTCGATAGGCGTAGTGGACAGTCGCACCCTCTGCATGGCCCAAGGCTGGGTTGCCATCGAAGCCGCCGAGGCCGCCCGCAACGGCGCATCTATGGAGGAGGTAGAGCGCGTAGCCGAGGAAGCCGTGCGCCGCGTTGCCCTGTACGGCGCGTTGGAAACCCTGGAATACGTCATAAAGTCGGGCAGGATAAGCAAGCTCCCAGGCACTGTAGGCACTCTCTTGAGCATCAAGCCGATCCTGACCACGCGCCCCAACGGCGAAGCCCTCATTCTTGAGCGCGTGCGCACCCGCAAGAAGGTGCTGGAGCGCATCGTAGAGCTTACCGCCGAGCTAGGCCCCCTCTCTCGCCTGGCGGTTATGCACGGAGCCGACCCCGAAGGCGCCGCGCAACTGCTCGAAATGCTCCGCCCACTCAACCCCCCGGAACCCGTCCTCATAGGCCACATAGGCGCGGTCCTTGGCACACACATCGGGCCGGGAGGCGTTGGGGTATGCTGCCTTAAGGACGGTGGACGGTAGACTGTGGACGGTCAAAACGTAAAACGTAAAACGTAATTACCGTCTACCGTCTACCGTCTACCGTCGGCAAAGCCTATGCCAACCGAAAATTCGCTAAGCAAAGTGGGCGTATATATCGACGTTGCCAACCTGACGCGCAACGGTGGGTACGGCATGCGCTACGATGTGCTGCGCATGTTCGCCTGCCGCGATGGGGCCGAGCCGATCCGCCTCAACGCTTACGTCAGCTTTGACGAAGAGCGCTCGCGCGAGGACCCGGCGTACAGGACCGCCCAGTTCAATTTCTACTCTCTCCTGCGCGACTTCGGCTATAAGGTGATCCAGAAGATCGTCAAGTGGTACTACGACGAGAACGGGCGCGCGTTCGGCAAGGCCAACGCCGACCTCGATATGGCCGTAGACACCCTCCTCCAATCGGAGAACATCGACCGCGTGCTCCTCTGCACGGGCGATGGCGATTTCATACGCGTGGTGCAGGCCCTTCAGAACAAGGGCTGCCGGGTGGAAGTGGTCGCGTTCGAGAACGTATCGCAGGAGTTGAGGCGCGAGGCCGACCTCTTCATGTCGGGCTACCTCATCCCCAACCTGCTGCCCACCTCGGCGGGGCGCGTAGGCCCCAACTGGGGCGAGATCGGTTCGAGGGTGCGCGGCTTTTGCTACAACCACGCCCCCGACAAGAGCTTCGGCTTCCTGCGCGTCATGAAGAACATCGCCCCCGAACTGTGGAAGATCGACTCGCGCCTGGCCAACTCGCCCTACGAGAGCGTATTCTTCCACGACTCGCAGCTACCCGACGGCGTGTACGTAGGCGACCTGCCCAACCGCAACATCATCTTCGAGTTCGAGTTGTCCAAGTCCGAGAACCGAGAAAGCGGCTTCCAGGCGATCAATATGCAGCTGGTCAGTCCCCGGCGGTAAACGCTATGCTATAATTGAGGCACAATCTTTATGAAGAATAGGTAAAGAGAATGGCTGTTCAAATCCCACGCAGACTGATTAGCATAGATGAATACGAGCGGATGATAGTCGCAGGCGTATTTCCCGAGGACGACCGCAGCGAGCTTATTAGAGGTGAAATCACAGAGATGGCTCCTATTGGACTGCTCCATGCAAGTTGTGTTAGTCGGTTGACGAAGCTTCTTGAGAGAAGGGTTGGTGATGCTGCTATTATCTGGGCGCAAAACCCAATCCGACTTGTCGGTAACTCTTTGCCTCAGCCTGATGTTGCTCTACTGAAGCCAAGTAGTGACTTTTATAGTCGAACACGGCCCGCGCCTAAAGACGTGATACTGCTCATTGAAGTATCAGATACTACCCTCAATTACGACACCCAAGTCAAAGTACCGCTCTATGCAGAAGCCGGAATTCCCGAAGTGTGGATCGTCAATCTCCAGAACGATGTCATAGAAGCCTTTTCAAGTCCTATGGCGGGCGTATACAATCATGCAGTAAAGGTGGCGCGGGGTCAATCCTTACCGCTGCCTGGCGAACTTGGTGGTGTTGTCGAAGTTAGCGATATTCTGGGTTAGTAGGGGCAAGGAGGAAGCTTGCCATGATTGACCATCCATTGATAACACGTAACCCTAATATCCTCGGCGGAACACCTGTTTTCGCGGGCACTCGCGTGCCAATAAAGGCTCTATTTGATTACCTGGAAGCTGGCGACTCCCTCAATGTATTCTTAAACCACTTCCCATCAGTAGAACGCGCCCAGGCTGTTAAGTTGCTTGAAATACTCAAGGAAACCGTTATCTCTCAAGGACCAGTATCCCAGGCTAAATGAGGATACTGCTCGATGAGTGTGTGCCGCGTCCACTCAGGAATGAACTACCAGGGCACGATGTTAGAACTGTCCGGCAAATGGGCTGGTTAGGTACAGAAAACGGAGATTTGCTCCGGCTAGCTGAGACTACGTTCGACATATTCGTTACAGTTGATCAGAACTTGCCCTACCAACAAAATGCCAGTGATTACGATATTGCCGTTGTTGTATTGGCCGCTCGTAGCAATAGGTTGCAAGACCTTCAGCCATTGATGGTTGCCGTTCTACAGGTATTGGAGATGATCCAATTAGGAACGGTAATACGAATAGCGCCTGATGCCGAATAGAGTCAGAACGAACCAGGGAACTTTCGAGCCTGCCAATGCGTCACTGCATAGGACAGGCTTTTTCAATAGCTTTTGGGAACCGTCTATCAAATCAAGACGAGGTGAGCAAAAATGAAGTCAATACGCGTCTTATACCTGATAGCCTTCTCTTTTCTGTGCATGGTTGCGCTAACCGCGTGCAATACGGGCGTGCCCACTACCCCTACCCAACCCACGAAGCCCTCAGCTACCCACACACCACCCATAGTCGTCACACCTATCCCACAAGCATCGCCCACAAGCGACCCTGACGCGGAAATTAACATCACGCGCAACGATTACGACGATGCCCTTGCGAAATGGCGCGCTGCCGACGTGCGTGAGTACGAGATCGTGGCTAACTATATATTCGTCTACGCCGAGATGTCGGGCGATTGGCGATTGCGCGTGCGTGACGGCAAGATCGTGGAGATCTACCGGGGCGATGTGCGTGTCTTCATAGACGACGGAGATAGCATCCCTAATCCGGAGGCCAACCCCTCCAACCTGGCA
>JBAURA010000178.1:0-6894 GCA_049580985.1 Chloroflexia bacterium | reverse complement strand
GCATCTTCGTAGAGAAAGCCTCGCTGAACGTGGGCGACCTGTTGGTAGCCGAAGGCGATACGCTTGATAGTCTGGCCCAGGCTTTCGCCACAACCGTGGAGGACCTGGCGAACAACAACGCTAGTGTGCAAAACATCTTCGCCCCCAGCACTCAGATCCAGATCGGTCCTAATCCCGCGCCCACTGCCGCAGGCCCCGAGGATAGCCTGGCTACCTTCGCGCAGATCAACAAAGTCACGGTGGACCAGCTTGCCGAAGCCAACGCGACTGGCAGCACCCAGTTCGTCGCCGGCGCGCGACTCACGATCCCAGGTGCCCTGCTGAACCAGTCGACCGCGCAGTATTGCACCTACACGGCGCAGTCGACCGACAGGCTGACTGACATCGCGACCAAGTTCGACAAGCAGCCAGCTGATATCGTTACCCTCAACCCCGACATCCCCGGCCTGCTGGCCGCCGGCCAGACGATAACTGACACCGCGAGCGGCAAGTCGGTGCCAACCCAGGCGGGCGACACGTTCGACTCGATCATCGCTCGCTTCCAGCAGGCAGGCGCGAGCGTAAGTCTCACCGCCCTTGCGAACGACGTCGCCACGCAGCCAAACCTGGTCGTGGGCGGTAGCCTCTGGATCTGCCCGCCGATGCTCGGCGGCGCTAACGGCAAGAACGCCGACAACACGCTGGCGGGCCTGGCCGCTGCTTATAACACCGACGTACCGACAATTGCCACGGCCAACGCGGCGGCGGTGGGCTTCCTGGCCGCCAACCAGCCATTGACGCTTTGGGGCCTCAAGCTTGTGACCAAAGCGAGCGAAACGCTGAACTCGCTGGCGAACCGGGTGAACGAAAAGCAGGGACTAACCGTGACGGCCCTCGACGTAGCCCAGAACGTCGCAACGGTGACCAACCTTATCAATCCGAGCGCGAGCGTAGTGCCGATCCCGCCGCCGTCGCCGGCCAACAACGGCGCCACGATCAAGCCGAGCTTCACCGCGCCGGTATTCCAGGTCGCCGTGAACGTCGTGACCACGCGCAACCCGCACTGGGTTGATCCCGACTTCGCGCTCGTCTCCAGCGTCAGCACCTCCGTGTACGGCGTAACGCCAGAGCCTGACGTGCAAACCGGCCCCGGCTCGATCTTCTCGCTGTACCAGTTCGCCGAGGACTTGCAGAACGCCATCCCTGGCATCTACGTTGCCACCGGCGACCCGTTGGCCGAGGGCGACCCCGCTACCGCGAACAGCATATGGGCGGCCAACTTCGGCAGCAACTTCGGGCCGCAGATCAACTACCAGTTCGCCGGCGGCGCTAATACGCAGTATTTCGCGATCCCCCCGCTTTCCACCGCGCTGATGAGCGGCACCGTGCAGATCACACCATACAAGCCTGGGCAGACCGGCGGCGGCACGCCTCAGAACCAGACGTTCCAGGCGGTCGATCTCGACGTGTGGCTCAACACCTTTCTGCAAGCGGTGGACGTCTTCCTGTCGCCGGCCTACGCGGTTCCCGCCTACGCGCTCGACCCCACCAGCGTCACCAACATCATCCAGCAGAAGCAAAGCCTGGCCTGGGCCATCTCCCAACGCATGCAGTACGTCCTGCAAGTGGAGAAGCCTCAGGGATCGCCGGCCGACGCCCAAGCAGCGATGTACCAGGCGATGCTGACGCAGCTTTCAAGCGCCTTCACCGTCAGCACGATAGTGCAGGCCCCCGTCACGGTCGCCTCCGGCATCGGCGATCCGCTCGCCGCGCCCCGGCTGTCGGGCAAGTTGACCTTCGCACAATCGACGAGCGTGGCCGCCGAGGATGGCGATACGCAGGCCAACACCTTCAGCTTCTCGACCGCCAAGGTCTCGCTGACCGACCCGGGAGCCACCGCGACCTTCCTCTTCACGGTCAAGGCGCCTGCCGAGCATCGCGAAGCCGACCTCAACCTCAAGTACGTCATTACCGAGCTAGAGCTGCCCGACCCATCCTCGGAGATCGGCGGCTACGAAGGGTCTTCGTGGCTGAAATTCATCGAGCCTATTCAGGACAGCCATTCAGATATCGGAGACGTGGCGATCCCGATTCCGCTGCGCTCCTACCCAAGCCCGATCAACCTGGTATTGCAGGTCGCCGAGCAGTCGGTGCCCGAACCGAAGACCCCCGCGGACCTCATCGCCTGGAACTTCGACTTCATCTACCAACATGACGATGCCGTGCAAGATACCGCACTGGTCATGGCTAATTTCAACGTGCCGCAGAATAGTATGCTCGCGGCCGCGCTGGGTGCGGGGATCAACCTGAAGGCGGTGTTTGCCGCGCTGGCCCAGTTCATGGCGGTCTACCCGGCGCTCAAGAACGACCTGGCGCTATTGCCCTCCGTCGTTCCCGGCACCCCGAACCCTACCGCCCTCGCGGCTGTCGGCGTCTTCAATCAGCTCGTGGCCGGGGTCGCCACCGCCTTCAAGCAGACGACAGAACTGGCCTCCGAGCAGCCGCCCCCACCTTATGCTTACCAGATCCAGAAAGACCAGTCGAATAACGTTCTCACGCAACTGACACTCACGTCGATAGACCCAAGCACGGGGCAGCCTAAGCCGAATCCGACCGAGTTGTGGCCGAGCGTCTACGCCACGGTCGACGGAAAGGAAGTGGAACTTACTGCCGGCAGTCCGGGTCAGACCCAGGCGCAATATCAATATCCGAATGGCATAGCCCCTGATACGCCGTTGCAGCAGCGCTTCGTCTTCGAGGGTCCGGACCCGGTGAGCGGCGCCAATATAAACACGCAGCCGCCATCGGTGCAAGGCGTCGATCTGATCGCGCCGCAGATCTTCCAGTTCGACGGCATCAATATACTATCCGAGCAGAACGCGCAAGCCAGTGTGGCTATCGCGCGCAACCTTGCCCTCGTCTCCGGCAGCGCGACGAACACCGCATTCGTCTATCGAACGCCATATACGGGCTTCACCTCGATTGCCGTCCCCTCGGTAACTGCCGACGGCGATATATCAATCGGCTCGGGCGACCCCACGCTGATCGCAGAACCGCTCGGCAACTTCTTAAAGCAGATGTTGTTCTCTCAGAACAGCTGGCAGCCGACCGACACGCTAACCATCCGCTTCGGCGCGGCCTACTCTTATGTCCTCGCGAGCGACGGCACCGGCACGAATAGCCTGCCTACCTACGTGCCGATCCTGCTGGTGCCATCGTTCGACTTCCACCCGAAATTCGACTGGGACTGGACAAATTCCGGTAGTTTCGTGTGCCAGTTGGAGCAGGTTATCGCCACGTGGTACAACAACAATAAGCCATCGCTAGCCAGGGGTTCTTACGCTTTCGACTTGACGATCTACGCTAGCCAGGGGCAACTGCAGCCACTGATCAATGCGACGCGGTTACTCTATAGCCTGGGGGAGACGACAGCCGGTGAATGATGCGAAGATTCCCTATCGGGCGCTGTTCGTCATGTTCGTCCTAAGCTGAGCGGTTACGCAACCAGAGTATGGTTTATTGCTCGGCGAATCTTCTTCTCGCCAGGCTCCTGTACTGTGCGTGTCCTCAGAGGCTACGCGCTTGCTTTTACCTACTCTCGTCTGCTTTGTCTGCGCTGCTACCTGCCTTATTCTGCGAGCTATCGCGCTCTGGAAGAAATGATGATCGAGCGTGGCCTCTTTGTCGAGCACAACACAATCAGTCCAGCATCTGAAACCTGGAGCGTATTAACGGTGTAACTATACCGGTGCACGTTGTGGCGCTTGCCTGCGGCAGTCTGGTATAATCGAATCGCGGCCCCATAGATTCTTCGATTCCTCGGTTGCCCGCTTCGGCAGGAGCGCCCCGCTTCCTTCCGTCTTCATCAAGCCCATTCCCCATAGTGAGTATAGCCTTTATGCAAGCCGAACCACGCCGGTCCATGTGGCGTCTCTTCCAACCTCTCTTGCTTCTAACGGTTGCCGTGTCGACTCTACTTTTGCCTGCCCTGGCATCCAGCGCCCACGCGCAGTCTACCCTTGAGAAGACGCTTGAGACGCGCTACTTCACCATTATCTACCCCGAAGGGGAGGAAGCCTCGGCAGAGTGGTACGCGAGCTTCGCCGACGACGTTAACGAAGCGGTGGCCGAGATGCTAGGGAGCGACCCGCTTACCGGGCTGACGCTCCATATCTACGCCACCGAAGCCGATTACATCGCCGCCAATCCCATGGCAGGTGACCACGCCGGCATCATGGCCCACGCCATCCCAGGCCAGCTTGAGATAGGCGTGGCGGTGGAGAGGCTGCGCCAGGTCCAGCCGGAGATCGCCCGCGAGAGCTTTCGGCATGAGATAACCCACGTGATCGCGGGCGAGCTATCCGGCCAGAATCTCCCCATAGGCTTCCAGGAAGCCCTGGCACAATATAACGAGCTATCTACCCGCCGTGCCCAGGAATCGGCGCAGATGCTCCGCAATGCGCAGGACCAGGGCTTACCTTTCCTATCCTGGTATGACCTGAACGACAGGTGGAGCTTCAGCCAGAGCGCAGACCTGGCATACCCGCAGGCTTACAGCGTGATGGCTTTCCTGGTGGATAGCTATGGCATGGACGACTTCTCCAGGTTCCTTGCCGCTTTGAAGGGCAGTTACGATTGGATAGGCTCTCTGCGCGACGTATATGGCACAGGCCCCAGGCAACTGCAAAGGGATTGGTATGCGTGGCTGCCGGGCTTCCTGGAGGGTGGTTGGAAGACGAACCTGCTGACGTACTACGATCTCAGCCCAGGCGTGGCCCTCTTCGAGGCGGGGCACTTCGATGAGGCCGCCGAGCACTTCTCACACTCTTACGAGCTTTACTATCAGCTTAGCAGGACCAGCCGTGCTGCCCAGGCGGGTGAGTACCTCCAAAAGGCACGCCGGGCCGGCCAGGCCGAAATCGATGCCACCGGCGCGCGCACGGCGCTGGAAGCGTACGAGTACAGGGCGGCGCGGGACAACGCGCAAGAGGCCAAAGCCACTTTCACCGAGTTGGGCTTGACCACGCACGCCCAGGCGGTGGACCAGACCTTCCAATTGGCGCAGAAAGGCGTGGGCGCCGTGGCAAGCATGGATAGCGCCCGCAAGAAGGCAAGCAGGTTCGATCTGACAGGTGCGCGGGAGGATGCTCGCGCGGCGAGCGCGGTATTTGGGGAGCTAGGCGATACGGCGCGGACGGCCCAGGCCATGAGTTTGGTGGCCGAGATGTCCAAGTATTCGATTTACATCGGGGTGGGAGTGCTGGCGGCGGGCCTCTTAGCGGTGGCGGTAGGAACCGTTGTCGGTTTGCGCAGGCAGCGGCGGGCCTCCCGCCACGCCCGGCGCGCATGGGAGCAAGGAGCGGGGCAAGCCAACGTGAATGTGATTCTCGGAAAGGAGAGCGCCGAGTGGCTATAACAATCGACGAACAAGGAGGGATGAACACGGCCCGCAGGACGGCACAGCCGCCCACACCAGGTCTTGTGCCCGCTCCCGAAGCAGCGAAGCTCGCGCCGAGGCTGGCCGAATACAGGATTCTCCTGCGCAAAGACCGGCGCAGGCGCTATCTTGGCCTCTCCGCCGTGGGCATCGGCCTCTTCTGGTTTGGCCTCGCCGCGCTCGTCTATTTCGATGCTGGCTTCCCACTCGCCCTGCCGATAGGCGCCGGCCTGACCCTGCTGCTACCCGCCCTGGCTCTCCTGTACGAAGGCATACGCCAACCCACCGCCTTCGATACCGCGCGCACCCTGGATGCCCTCCTGGACAATCGCCAACGCGTACTCACGTCGGTAGAGCTATTGGACGAAGGACAGGCAATAGACGGTGGACGGCGGACGGTGGACGGTGGACCGATTGAAGGCGATCCGCAATCTGCAATGGAGCAGGCGCAGCTTTCCTCCACGGCACGCTTGCTGGGAGGCGTCGAGCCTCGCGCCCTCTACCCGGCGCGGGTGCCCACACCTCAGCTTGCTATCGCGGGCGGGTTGCTGGTGGTTGCGCTTGGGGTCTGGCTCCTCAAGGGGGCGAATGACGACTTCGCGCTCGCGACCGGCGGTTTGCCTCCCGGCATAGACGCAGCCGGGGTCGTAGCCACTCCTACGGCGGAGGCCGGCCTGCCGCCTGGAGAGATGCCTGCCGAATCGCTCCTTCCAGAGGGCGATCAGCCTGAAGGGGTGCAGCCCTCTTCCCCACCCGGCGCGCCCAGTGGCGAGGGCGGGCAGTCCGATGCCAACGGCACTACCCCATCGGTGTCCGCCGACGTAGCCCAGCAGCAGGCCGACGCTTCGCGCGAGGCCGAGAAGGCGCTGCAACGCCTGTCGCGCGCCCTCGATGAGCAGGGGGTGACGCAGAGCATAGCCGACAACTTACGCCAGGGTGACTATGATGCAGCGGGTGATGCCCTCTCCGAACTTGGAGAGAACAGCGACCAACTGTCCGATGAAGCGAAAGAGGCCCTGGCCCAGAGCCTGGAGAGTGCCGCCAACGATTCTTCGGCCACCCCCGACCTTCAGCAAGCCGAGCGCGACGCCGCCCAGGCTTTGCGCAGCGGCACCTACGGCGAGATCAAGGAGGCGCTGGATGCGTTGAGCGAGGCCGTCAAAGGGACCGGAGATACCGTAATCCCGCAGGAGGACCTTGCCAAGAACTTCCCCGACCAGCCCGCTACTAACCCGGCGCCCTCCGATCAGGCCGGCCAGGAGGGTCAGCCGGACCCGAATAGTGAGGGCCAACCGGGGCAAGAGGAGGGAGGCCAGCCCGGCGAGGGCAGCCAGCAGGGACAGGGGCAACAGGGACAGCCCCAGGCTGGCAGCGATCAACCCGGTGCAAACGGCAGTCCGGGCGAGAACGGCGAGGGTGGCGCCCCCACCAACGCCACGGGCGGAGAGCCTGGCACAGCCACTAACCAGGGCCAGGGC
>JBAURA010000177.1:0-1985 GCA_049580985.1 Chloroflexia bacterium | reverse complement strand
CCCCTTGTGGGTGCCCTCTTGGGGCAAGATCCAGGTATGGGGGCAGGGCACCCACAAGGGGTGCCCCTACGACGTTTCTCTACCCCACCTCTGAACTCTTAAGCTCCAACGTCCAGGAGGGATCGTGTCAAGCCCCGCCTTGCTGTAGACCCCCTCCAACAAAGCCGGGGTATAATCCATATGCCCGCAAGCGGCGACTACGGCTGGCACTCAGGGAAGAAGGCGTTGGCGACGATCTTCGACACCTGCGCCCTTGTGCCGTTGTTGGAGGGCCGGAAGTAAGGCAGGTTGCCAGGAAGGACGCACGGCTCGCCCGCGCCCCCGCACGGGTAGCCGCTCATGACGCCGTGCATGAACAGCCTCTGCACCCACAAATAGAAGGTGCTGCCGGGCGGCACATCCTGGAAGCTCTGGGCGCCGGGCGTGTCAGTGTATCCCCTGGCGCTCGACACTATCTTGGCGATCTGGCCTCGCGTGGTGTTGTCGTTAGGCCGGAAGTAAGGCAGGTTGCCGGGAGGGACGCACGGCTCGCCGGCGCCTCCGCATGTATAGCCTCCCACTATCTCACGGGATGCCAGCCGCTCGATGAAAAGGTAGAACGTGCTGCCCACCGATATATCCGCGAAGCTCTGCGCGGTGTGGTTCTCGCTGAAACCCGCCGCGTTCGACACGACCTTCGATAGCTGCCCGCGCGTTATGGGGTTGTTGGGCCGGAATGTGCCGTCGGCGTACCCCGACAGGATACCGCGCGACGCCAGGCACTCGATATACGGGTACGCCCAGAAGTCGGGGCACACGTCGCTGAAGCGCGCCTCGCAAGCGGACGTCACCACGTACTGGGGGCGCGAGCTTATGGTTAGCGGTATGGTGCCGTTGCTGGGCGTAAGGTGCGTAACCCCGCCGTCGCGGTCCACCACGTCCACAGCAGTGCCCTGCACCGGGTAGGCCACGGTCACGCTGCCGCTCACCCGCCACACCATGTTGACGTTCTGACTGCCCCTTTGGAACTTGTAGTCGAAACCGATGAAGTCGGATGTGTCGGGTTGGTGGGGGTTGTTGCCCGGTATCATCTGCGGCCCCTGGCCCACGTAGGTTGCGCCGTCTAGCTGGTTGGAAGCGGTGCGATAGGCGTCATAAGCGGGCTTGGTGCTCAGGTTGTCGCGGATCACCGACATACCGCCGTACACGTTGGCGGGGTTGTCGAACTTATCCTCGGCCTGGAAGTAGCTGTAGTGGACCACCCTGGGGCTGGCCGCCGAGATACCGTACATGCGCGCTAGCATGGAGGCTTGCGCGTCTTCGCTCCAGGTCTGGTTGGCCGGGCACTGGGGCGACACGGTGCAGGTGCTCTTGCCCTCCTCCGTCACCCATATCTCGCCGGGGCTGCCGCCGTGGGCATTGATCCAATCGTTCGCCATGTTCAGCCTGTACTGGTAGTTCTGGACCACCGAGTTGGGGTCGGTGCTCTCCGGTATGCGGTCCGACATGAAAGTGTGCACCGAAAGTCCATCGAAGTTGATTGCCCCGCCGGAGGCCGCTACCACGCTGTTCAAGAAGGCCATGCCCTCGTTGCCGGTGTCGTGGATGTACAGCCCGCCTATGAGCACGCGCGCGTCCGGGTCTACCGACTTGACCGCCACGTACGCGCCCTGTAGTAGCTGGGCATAGCGGGCCGCGCGGTCGCAGTTGTTCAGGCAGTTCCAGGTGCCGGCGTGGTTCGGCTCGTTCCAGATCTCCCAGGTGTGGATGTTGTTCTTCCAGCGGTTGACCGCCGCCCGCACGAAGTCGAAGTAGTCATTGTAGTCGGACGGCTCATACCAGTACCAGTCGGGCGCGTTGGGGTTGGTGCTTGCCCAGCGTGGGGTGGTGAGGAGCATCCCGATCACCTGGATGCCGTTGTTGAAGTTGGCTGCCAGCCGCTGGTCGTAGGGCGCCCAGTTGAACTCGCCCTGCACGTTCGGCTCGATGTTGGCCCACGAAAGCTC
>JBAURA010000176.1:0-5673 GCA_049580985.1 Chloroflexia bacterium | reverse complement strand
GAGTTGGATGGTGACAGACATGCTCTCGAAGGCATTCTCGCTGATAACCTGGTTTTCCGGCGTGCGGGTGGTAGCATTGTCGTCAAAGACGAGTACCTGGATTCCCTCGAGGCGACAAGATATGAGGAGAATGTTCAGGAGGATGTGAAGGTGGCATTATTTGAGCCTGCTGCCGTCGTATCACTTAATATTCGCGCAAAGGGCATACGCAACCAGGGCAAACCTGATGAAGGGTCTTTCAAGGGGCTGTATCATAACACCAGATTGTTCGTGAAAAGCCAGGAAGATTGGCAATTGGCAGTGTGGTACAACACTCCTGTGGATCAAACCTAGAGGACTTTCGTATTCTGTTAGCTTATTCATAGAGTCCTGGTATGATTCCGACCGATGGACTTTGGAATGGACAGGGGTTTGCAGAAGTAAACCAGACTCGCCTGTACTATGAAGTGGCGGGGGCGGGGCAGCCGTTGGTGCTTGTGCATGGCTTTTCGCTCGATACGCGGATGTGGGACGACCAGTACGAGGAGTTTGCCCGGCATTACGAGGTGATACGTTACGACGTAAGGGGGTACGGCAGGTCTGCCGTGCCGGGGAGCGACGGCTACTATCATGCCGACGACCTCGCGGGGCTGCTTGATTACCTGGGCATCAGGGAAGCGCACGTGCTCGGCCTCTCGCTGGGCGCGGCCATAGCCACCGAGTTTGTGCTAGCGTATCCTGGGAGGGCCACCGCCCTTATCGCGGCGGACCCTGTGCTCTGGGGGTATGCGTGGTCGCCGGAGTATGAGGGATCGCTCGGCGCGCTGTGGGAAGCCGGGAGGCGAGGGGGCGTGGAAGCGGCCAGGGCGCTCTGGTGGGAGCACCCGATGTTTGCGCCCGCGCGGGAGAAGCCTGGTGTAGCGGAACGCCTCTCGCGGATCGTCAGTGACTACTCAGGCTGGCACTGGACCCACAACGATCCCGGCCTGTTGCCTGAGCGGCGCGCCGCCGAACGGTTGGAAGAGATCGACGTGCCGGCACTCGCAATTGTGGGCGAGCGGGACGTGCCTGACTTTCATACTATCATCGGTATATTGAGCGCGAGAATACGTGGCGCACGCAAGGTAGTGCTCCCGGAAGCGGGGCATATGTCGAACATGGAGGCCCCCGGCAGGTTCAATGACGCTGTGCTGAGGTTCCTGGGCGGAATTTAGCGCTTACCCTTCATTTTTGGGCTTGCTTCAATTCTTTTCTGATCTGGAGCCACTTGATGATGCGGGCGCGCGTCAGGATACCGACCAGGCGGCTATCGTGGTCCACTACGGGGAGCTGGTCGAAGTCGCTCTCGCTCATGAGGTCGAGCGCGCGATCCAGGCCCTCGTTGGGGAAGACGACGCGCAGCTTCTCGATGCCCGTCATGTACTCACCCACTGTGGCTATACCCCATTGGTCCTGGGGCACTTCTTTGATATCGCCGAGAGTAACAAGCCCAGCCAGCCGCCCCGCCTCATCTGTTACCGGCACGGAACGGAGGTTGTAGGGGAGGATGTAGCTGCTCAGCAGGTGGGCCAGGGTGGCGGTGGGCCTGATGGTGGGCGGGGGCGGCTCCATGAGGTTGTACACGTATACTCCCCGGAAGGTCTCGCGCATGACCACGCTCGCTACGCTGCTCTGGGCGGCATTGAGGAGGAACCAGCCGATGAAGGCTGTCCACAGGCCGCCGAGGTTGCCCTGGTAGAAGGTCTGGTAGATGCCCCAGCCGATGAAGCCGTAGGCCACGATCTGGCCTATGAGGCCGGCGATACGAGTGGCTGCGGCGAAGTCACGGTTGATGCCCCAGATGATGGAGCGCAAAACGCGGCCCCCGTCCAGGGGAAAGCCGGGGATCATGTTGAACACGGCGAGGAGGAGGTTGATGAAGGCCAGGTATTCGAAGATGGCCGCCGCGCCCGCGCCCGCCCTGCGCACAGGTGGCGTGACGACTTGTAGGAGGAGGTAGAAGACGCCCGCGAGGAGAAAGCTGGTGAGAGGGCCAACGGCGGCTATGAAGAACTCGTCGCGCGCCTTCTTGGGTTCCTGCTCGATATTGGCGACCCCGCCGAAGATGAAGAGGATGATCTCGCGCACTTTATAGCCGAGGGCAAGGGCCGTGAACGAGTGGCTTAGCTCGTGGAGGAGGACAGAGAGGAAGAAGAGAATCGAGGCAATAGCGCCGATTATCCAATAGAAGGCCGCGGACTCGCCGGGGACGCGGTCGGGGAACTGGCCTACCGCCAAAGTGTAGGTGAGCAACAGCGCGATGATCAACCAGCTCCAATGGAGCTTGATCGCGATGCCACCGATCGTGACGATCTTCAGTGCGCCGGTGTTCATATTTTGGATTTTGGATTTTGGATTTTGGATTGAATATAGGTAAATCCGCAATCCAAAATCCAAAAATAACTATCGTGCCTGGTCGGGGATCTCGGCGGCGTAGCCTGGGTAGGCTGAGCGGTCGGGGAGCTTGTACTCTACGTCGCCGAGCATATAGCGCTTGAATTTGACGTATTCGTCACGGGGCAGTTTCTCCTCCATATAGACCAGCATGGCGTAGACCACTTTTTCGGCGGTGGCCCAGTCGAGGGATGCGTTATCGTAGATTGCGCGGGTGAGTTCGCTCAGCATACGTATGTCCTCCGTTTGGTGAAGGGTATCGCTCCTAGAATAACACAGGGTTGTATGGGGCGCAATAGGCCGGAGGCTAAGCCATCGATCTGCGGCGCACTGTCGCGGCGAGCAGGAGGATAATGGCCCCTGCGAACAGCAACACCTCTCCCCATACCGACACGTCATCCCAGGGGGCGAAGGCCACTCGCATCTTTGTGCTAAGCACGATGAGCAAGGTGAGGACACCAATGGCCGGTATAACCCAGGATGAAATGCGCTCCTTGTTGATGACGGCCAACACGATTGTACCCACGACCAGGATGGCGATGATGAGGCCGGGCAGCGGGTAAGTCTCGTAATAGCCGTCGCCTTCCCCGGCATCTATGAAGATCCCCAGCAACAATAGGATCGCCCCCACCAGGGCAAAAATCTGTTTCGGCCCCAGGTTCATAGTCATTTCGAAATCTCCTTTATCCAGATTACCGACTACCGTCCACCGTCTACCGTCTATTCAGCTACAGTGAATTCCAGAGTGCGGTCGAGCTTGTCGTCGAGGTAGATGTCTATCTTGTACTTGCCGATGGGCCAGGGATTCGGGAGGCTCAGGCTGGCGTGGACCACCGAGCCTATATCTTTGGTGGTGAAGGTGGCTTCTTCTATTTTCTCGTCCTTAAGCACCGCACCCGCGGCGTCGGTGGCCTCTACGGCTGTCCAGACGGTGCGAACGGTGGTGTCCTCGGGGGCGTTCGCTACTTCGATTGCACAGTGGAAGACGTCGGATGGGCTGAAGGTGGTGGTAGGGCCGGTGACTTGCTGGGTGGTGCTGTCGTAGCCCGTGCCCAACGTAGCGCTCTTGATGTTGGCGGTGCTGGCGCTACAGGCCGCGCCGATGATGGCTACAAATAACAGTAGCATAAGAATAGATAGCCTCTTCATAAATACTTCCTCCTCCAATATTATGGCGTGAGCCAGGGTCGCACGTTGGCGATGGCCGCCGAATATATTATGACACACGAACGAGCAGGCCGGAATATACAGGAGCGTATACAGGGGGTTATACAGGGGAGGGGGATTGGGGATTAAGGGATTAAGGGATTAAGGGATTAGGGGATTGGGGACGGTGATATGCAGTACGCATTACGCAATACGTAGTAATGGCATTCACTCGTCGTCCAGTTCGTCGAAGGTCTGGGGGTGGAGGCGGTCGTCGGGGGCGCCGAGGAGGACTTCGCGGGGGCGGCCCCGGTTGTCGGCGTCGGCGGGCGAGATCATACCCATCTCCTCCATCTGCTCGATGAGGCGGGCGGCGCGGTTGTAGCCTACGCGGAGCTTGCGCTGGAGCATGGAGGTCGAGACATAGCTGTTGCGCTTGACAAGCTCTATAGCCTGTTCGAGCAATTCGCTATCCTCGTCGGGGTTGCCTTTACCTAGCCAGTCGGGCATCTGCATCGGTTGGAGAGATGACCCGACGCCGTTGGCCTCCATGTCCTCTTCGGAGGGGAGTTGCTTGCGCCAGAAGTCCACGACCCTCTGCGACTCCTCCCGGTCGGACACGAAGGTACCCTGGATGCGCACAGGCCTGCTTTCGTCGGAGGCGGTGTAGAGCATATCGCCCCGGCCCAGGAGCTTTTCCGCGCCCGCGCCGTCGAGGATTACCTTGCTGTCCACCTGGGAGGTGACGGCGAAGGCGATGCGGGCCGGGAAATTGGCTTTGATGAGGCCGGTCACCACGTCCACAGAGGGGCGCTGGGTGGCGACGACCAGGTGGACGCCCGTGGCGCGCGCCAGTTGGGCGAGGCGGCACAGGGAGGTCTCTACCTCTTCGGGGGCGGTGAGCATGAGGTCGGCTAATTCATCGACGATGATCACGATGTAGGGAAGGTGCTCCATGCCGGCCTCGGGGCTGTCGCGCATGAAGTCGCGGTACTGCTCGATGTTGCGGAAGATACGGGTCATGCCGTCGCGGTCGCGCCCGCCTTTGGCGAAGACCTTGTAGCGGCGCTCCATCTCCCAGAGCGCCCACTTGAGGGCTTCGACGGCGGTCATTGGACGCTCACGCTCATTTTGGATTTTGGATTTTGGATTTTGGATTTTGGAATCCTTCTGGTCTTTGTCGAGACGGATATCGGTGACTACGGGGCGGAGGAGGTGGGGGATGCCGTTGAAGGGGGTTAGCTCGACGCGCTTGGGGTCTATCATCAGCATGCGGAGGTCGTCGGGGGTGAATTGCATGAGGAAGCCGATGACCATCGAGTTGAGAAAGACCGACTTACCGCTGCCGGTGGAGCCTGCCACCAGGATATGAGGGAGCTTGGCGAGGTCGGTGATCACGGGCTGGCCGTGGGTGTCGCGGCCCATGGCGATCTTGAGGCGGCCCTTGTGCCTGCTGAAGCTCTCCGACTCCATGATGGCACGCAGGCCGACCACCTGTAGCTCGGCGTTGGGCACCTCGATGCCAACGCGGGATTGGCCTGGGATGGGGGCCTCGATGCGGATGTCGGGGGCGGCGAGGGCCAGGGCCAGGTCTTTGTCGAGAGCGGTGATGCGGTTGACGCGCACGCCCACACCAGGCTCGATGGCGAACTGGGTGACGGCAGGGCCGGTGTTTACCTCGCGTACCACTGCCTCTACTTTGAACGATTGGAGGGCGTCTTCGATCAGGCGGATCTTGGTCTTGATGTCGGCCTGGCTGACCTTTACTTCGGTGATGTTTTGGAGCAGGTTGATGGTGGGGAGGTGCCAGACGTAGCCTAGAGGAGACTGGATAGGCTCGTGGGGGCCTGTTTCGACCTTCTTGGGCGGCTTGGAGATGTTGATCACAGGCTCAGGCCTGGATTTGGCTGCGTTTTCGGTAGCCTGCACGCCGGGCGCGAGTTTATCGTCGCCGAGGATGGTGAGGGTGGGAGGGGCCGTGCCGGCCGCGCCAAACGGGGGCGCGACGGCGTCGGGCGAGGCGGGATCGAGCAAGGTAAGGGAGGCGGTATCCTGGAGCACGTTGCCGTTGACGCGGACGGGGCCGCGCCGCAGAGCCTGGGGCTGCCCGGATTG
>JBAURA010000175.1:0-1539 GCA_049580985.1 Chloroflexia bacterium | reverse complement strand
CGCCCTAGCTGGGCCAGCGCCAGGGGGCGCAGGGGAGGCGAAGCGAGGGGAAGCGCGAGCCTGGCCTGCCGCTCGGCGCGCACAGGATCGCGGCGCGCTAAGTATGCATACGAGAGGGAGAGGCGGACCTGTGGCCCCTGGTAGGTCTTGAGCGTCTCTTCCAGCAGGGACATGGCCTGGGAATAGCGCCCCTCGCGCAGGAGCGAATTGGCCCTGCCGAGCGCATAATGGCCGTCGGCCCGTGGGTTGTTGAGCCAGGCCGAGAGGATCGCCAGCGACATGGCCGATATGAGCAGCCACCTGCCCAGCACGGGCAAAGCCGCGCGCTCGCCCGCCGTCACCCCACCTCCTCGTAGATGGCGAGGTGCTTGCGGGCCACCTGCTCTACCGAGAAGAGCCGCACGGCACGCTCGCGCCCCAGCCGGGAGAGGCTGGCACGGACCTCGGGGCTGGACAATACTTCGAGCAGGCAACCGGCCAGCGCATCCTGGTCGCCCTCGCAAAAGACGAGGCCCGCATCGCCGAGCACGGTGGGTATCTCCCCGGAGTCGGACCCCACCACCGGCGTGCCGCACGCCAGGGCCTCCACCGCCACGCGCCCGAACTGCTCGCGCCAGTTGCTCCGAGTCTCCGACGGCAGCACGAACACGTCGAGCGCGTTCATAAACTGTGGTAGCTCCGAGTTATGGATGACCCCCGGCATATGCACCCGGCCCGCCAGTCCCAGGCGTTGCGCGGTTGCCGCCAGTTCGTCGCGCAAAGGGCCACCGCCCGCCAGCACCAGGTGTGCATCTTTGTGCAGTTCCGCCACTCTCGCGAACGCGTCCAGCAGGGTGCGCAACCCTTTCTCCTCCACGAACTTGCCTGCGTAACCAACGACGAGATCGCCGGGGTGGAGGCCGAGGGCACGGCGGCCAGCCTCGCGCTTCACGGGGTCTGGAGTGAAGGTATGCACGTCGGTCGGGAGGGCCACCACGTGCAGGGGGCCACGGTAGCCCTTGGATCGTAGCGTCTCGGCCACCTTCGTGCCGCACGCCAGTATGGCATCGGCCCCCTTGAAGCAGTAGCGCTCGCACAGCCTGAATAGAAACGGGTAGCGTTTCTTGATGTTCTGCGCGGCATAAAGGAGCACTTTACTGTCGGGCAGGAAGATACGCCGGAAGAGGAGGGTGAGCGCCGCGATCAGAGTATGGGCCTCTTCGTAGCAGTAGATGATCTGAGGGCGATATTTCAGCAGTTGGTACAGCAGGCTGGGAAAGAGGTAGATGTAATAGAAGCCGGTGAATAGGGTGCGGGCCGTAATATGGCGGTAGTTGGACGCGGCGGCGACTTCCGGGGGGTCAGACTCGGCGTGCACCATCTGCCCGGCGCGCTCAGGCCATCGCCTGGGGCTTAGCAGCGTCAGGTCCAGGTGGTGATGTTTTGCCAGCTCGTGCAGCGGCTTCCGGTACTCGGCTACCACCGCCGCGTGCCATATCCACATTACACGCACTCGTTCTTCTCCGTGGGTTAGAAATCAGAAATCAGAAATCAGAAGTC
>JBAURA010000174.1:0-5230 GCA_049580985.1 Chloroflexia bacterium | reverse complement strand
CTTTTGCGCATGCACTTGCACATCTCGCTTACGTTTTACGTTTTACGTTTTACGCCAACCTCTCGGCCAGCTCCGCGAGGCGCGAGGCGATGCTGGCATCTATGAGCTCGTCGCCTATGCGCGTTATTATTCCACCCAGGATACGAGGATCGGTGTGGGTGCGTAGCTGCACCGTCTTGCCGGTGATACGGGCCAGTTGATCGGCCACACGCTTTTGGTGCGCCTCGTCCAAGGGCACGGCGGTAGTCACCTCGGCGATGACGATCCCCTTCTCCTTGTTGTACATCTCCTCGAAGACCTCGATGAGCCTGGGCAGGAGCGCCAGGCGGCGTCGTTGCGCGAGCAGGTGCAGAAAGTTGGCGGCCAGAGGGCTTATCTTCTGCCTGGCTAACACGTCATCGATGTGCTTGGCCCGCGCCTCGCCGGACATCTTAGGGTCTTCCAGGGCGAGCAGGACCTGGTCACTACCGAAGATAGAGTTGAGCGTGGCCAGGTCAGCACGCCACTCTTCGAGGGTGCCTTTCGCCTTTGCCAGGTCGAACACTGCCTGCGCGTACCTGCGCGCGGCGGCTCCACGGGTTGCCATGCTACTTCCTCGCTCGCTCGGCTTCGGCCAGCGCTTCGTCTACCAGCCGGTAGTGGTCCTGGCTGTCAAGCGACTTCCCGATCACCCTACTGGCGGCCATTATCGCCAACCGCGCCACCTCGCGCTGTAGCTCTTCCTTGGCGCGTTGCGTATCGGTCAGGATCTGGGCGTGCGCGTCGGCCAGCAGCTTCTCGCGCTGCTCACGGGCCTCGACCTGGGCGGCAGCGATGGTGCGCTGGCTGATCTGGTTGGCCTGGGTCAGCATGTCGCGCACCTGTGCCTGGGCTGTACCGATGATCTGCTCGGCCTTCTTGGCTGCTTCCTGGTTGGCGACCTTGATAGCCTCGGCTTGCTCCATGCTCTCGCGTATCCGGTTCGCCCGCTCATCCAGCATCTTCAGGATCGGCCTGTAAGCGGCCCTATAGAGCAGGAAGATAAGTATAAGGAACGCGGCACATTGCCAGAGCAGGTTGCCCCAAAGTATTCCTAGTGCTTCAAACATTGGCGTCTGTCCTTTACGTCATATACGAGACGAAAGACGATGGACGGAGGACGAAGGACGCGTTAGAACGTCTTCATTCGTCGTTCGTCATTCGTCGTTCGTCGGTAAAGCACTAGCCAACGAAGATGATAACCAGGGACACCACGAGGGCGTAGATAGCCACCGCTTCGGCGAAGCCGAGGCCGAGGATCGCCATCGTGCGCACCGGGCCTTCAGCGTCGGGGTTACGGCCGATAGCCTGCACCGCTCCCCACGTGCCGATGCCCAGGCCGATGCCGGGGCCGATGCCGCCGAGACCGATAGCCAGACCCGCGGCCAGAAGCTTCCCACTGTTGTCACCCTCAGCAGCCTGTTGCAGTATGCTCAAAAGAACTGGATTCACCTGTATTCTCCTCCTCTGTGGATTGAGTTGAGTTGTCCACCCCACCGGAGTGGGTTAGCCTGTTGGCTCTTTGTTGAGCCGGAAAGCCTGTCGGCCTTCCAATTCTCACCGCCATATGACACCAGCCATCGATTACGCGCCGAGGTGTCGCTCGGTGCCGCTCTTCGGCTCGGTGCCGGGCACATCCTCGCCGTCCTTCTTGCCCGCGTGGAGGCTCTCCTGGCCGCTCAAGACGCGCCCAATGTGCTGGCCCGCCGCCTGCACGGAACCTGGCTCGGCATCGTGCGCACCGTGGCCCTCGGCCCCGTGGCCGTCGCCATGCCCGGCCACCGCCGTCGAAATGAACACCAGCGTCAAGATGGAAAAGATAAGTGCCTGGATAAGCCCGAACAGCAATTCGACCCCCAGGAAGATAAAGGTAGCAAAGCCGATGAATACACTGCCCAGCAGGGCGTACATGACCGTCACTAACACTTCGCCCCCGAAGATATTGCCGAACAAACGGAAGCTGAGAGAGATGACGCGGGAGATCTCTCCCATTATGTGAATCGGCGCCAGGAATATCGGCGTGGTCAATTCTTTCAGGTAGCCGCCTATGCCGTGTGCAGCGATCCCGGCAATCTGCACTATACCAACCGCCAATAGCGCCATCGCCAGCGTCATATTGAGGTCGGCGTTGGGTGCGCGCAGGAACGGCACAAATACGCCATCACTATGTGACACACCCGCCTCATCCTTATAGGTGCAATCGGCCCTCGGCAAGCCTCCCTCGGCGGGCTGCTCCTGCGCAAGCGCGGGCGCGGCGGTCTTGACGTTGGTGACCAGCGTATGCTCTTCGCCACCCGTTGTCGTCTCGTGGTGGGGCGCGCTACAGTAGCCAATCGTGCCGACGCCCGGCAAGAGGCCGGAGTAGTTAGCTACCAGGATGAAGATAAAGAGCGTCGCGATGAGCGGGAAGATACGCCTGCCGACTCTCTTCCCCGCCGTGCCCTCGGTGATACCGAGCAACAATTCGACAATCGACTCGGCAAAGTTCTGGCTGCCCTTAGGGACCAGCCGCATACGGCGAGTAGCCAGGAAGAAAAACAGAGAGATGCCCAGCACCACCAATACGGTCTGTAGCATCGAATTGGTGACCGTCAGGCTGCCCCATGGCAGAGGGATGTCGAAAAGAGGCTCAGCCTTGATACTAATTTCCGGTAATTTCGTCTCAAATTCGTTCATAGGTCTTGCTTCTTCCCGTTGAAATTGCAGGCCGTCCGCGAATTAGCTATCTAAATCTCAAGGCATTTTATATGCGCAACGCGCCTCTACGTAGGCTACTATTCTAATGTCCGTTGCGATCTGACTTACTTGCGCGGGGCTTATCCACACCTTTTATGCTGCCCGGCCTCTCCATCTTATATGGCACGTTCGCGTTGTCCTGGTCTTTATCCCGGCGCTTGCGGGCCGGCAAGGTTGCTATCTGGTAAAAAAGGCCCGCAGCCGTCGCTACACCAAGAAGTATGCCAACAAAAAGGAACCACGGCCCCCAACCTAATCGATTATCTAGCCATGCTCCGCCGCCGATGAAAAGGACCATGGGGCAGGCGATGGAAAAACCCAGTTGCGCCACGAGCGCCAGCACGGTCGTCCACGAGCCTGCATCGCTCTTCTTGCCGCTCCCGCTCATCCCCATCTTGCGCCCGCCTTTGCTTGCTCCCCAAAATACCGTTTTCAGGCACGACGGAGCATTATATCATACGGTCTTCAGGGCGGCAAGACTTCGCGCTCCCATGCTCTCGCCCCGATTATATCAGGTAGCCCCGACTTTGTCAACTTTTTCACAAACTTTTCCGGCATGAGAAGAGGGCGCATTGCTGCACCCTCTTTTCGTACAGATTTTGAAGCTCTGTTATGGTGTGGCCGCCGGCTCCGGTGTATTGCGCGAGGCTGCACCTGCCGTGGGCGTAGTGGTAGGGCTGAGCGCGGCAGGGGTCGTGCCCGATGTGCCGGTAACAGTGTTGGTGCTGGTCACCGGCAGGGTCGCTCCCGGCGTCCCCGCGCCCGAGGTAGCCGCCACGGTAGGCGTGGAGTTAGTTGCCGGCGGGATGGTCGGCTCTACCAGCGCCGGCGTGGGCGTTGGTGCCTGGAACGATGCGGGCGAGATAACCGAGGCAAGCTTGACCTGGTTGAACCATTCGTCGTAAAGCTTCTGCTTCTTGGCATCTATCTGCGTCTGGGTTAGCGGCCTCACTTCTTTGTTCAGCACCGTGATGATGTGGTAGCCGAACTGGGTCTGCACAGGCTGGCTGTACTCTCCGACCGGGGTGGTGAACGCGCCCTCCGCGAACGGCTCCACATAGCCTGAGTCTTCGCGCGGGAACCAGTCGTATATGCCGATCTGGGGCTTGGAGGCTACGTCGGAAGATTGCTCATCCACCAGCGCGGTGAAGTCCTCGCCGGCATCGAGGCGCGCCCTGATCGCCTGCGCGCCTTCCAGGGTGGCGGTCAGGATGTGCTGCACGCGCACCTGCTCCACGTCGGTCACGATCTTGCTCGCGGAAAGCGTGTTGATAACCTGCTCCTGGCGCGCCTGCGGCTCTATGATGATCCGCATATAATCGCTTTCAGATAGGCCGGGGCAGCCGTAAGGGCAGTATATGTTCCCGGTGCTGGGGATCGGCCCGTCCTGGATCGCCCGCATGAAGTTGCCAAAAGCTACGGTAGCGGTGGCCGATGCCCCCGGTACAGGTGGGTAAGTACTTGTAGGAGTGGCTGTCGCGGTCGGCGAGCCTGGAGTGGGCGTGATCGTGCGGGTACTGGTGGCGCTGGGGGTCTGCGTGCCTGTAGGCGTCGGGGTGAACGTAACGGAGAACGTCGGCGTCTCCGAAGGCTCGGGCGAGGGAGTTATGCTGGAAGGTGGAGGCGTCGGCTGAGGCACGAAGTCCTTGAGCGCCCTCTGTAGCAGATCGTCCTGCGTCGGGTTGATCGAGAAGTCCTGGGCCGATTTCTGGCGCAGCACTTCAGTGTCGATCAGCGCCTGGAGGACCTGCGAATCGAGAGTCCCCTCGGTTTCGGCGTTTCGCAGTTGGGTCTGCAAAGTCTGAATGGTGGTAGGATCTACAACTCCAGAGCCGCTAAGTTGCTGCTGGAAGACCTGTTGCTGGATCTGCTGGTAGATATTCCAGCGCCGCAGCTTGTTGTAGGTATCGCGGTTGATTGAGGTGCCGTTGACATTGGCTACCTCCTGGTTGGGCCTGATCAGGAAGGTGAAGACCACCGCGAAGCCCAGCACCAGCACAATCACCACGCTGAGAGCTATACCAGCGGTGTACAGGTTGCGAATCCTCTGCGCTTCCTGGGCCGCCTTCGACAGCTGCCCGCGCGTCATCACGGGGGCTGTCGATTGTAGTTTCTTCTTCTTTGGCATGTTGCGTGATAGCAAAACGTAAAACGTAAAACGTAAAACGTAATGTCAAGTGACTATTTTACGTTTTACGTTTTACGTTTTACGCCTTACATTCTCCTCCTAGCGGGAATGAGGCCCGACGAAAGGTAATAGGGCCATGTGGCGGGCACGCTTGAGGGCGACACTCAGGGCGCGCTGGTGGCGGGCGCAATTGCCCGTCTTCCGGCGCGGCTCGATCTTGGCGCGCTCGCTCAGGTACCTTCTCAGGCGGTTTACGTCCTTGTAGTCGATCTCCTGCACCTTATCTACACAAAAGGCGCATACCTTCCTGCGAGGCACGTAGCGCTCACGCGAGCGGCCACCGGGGCG
>JBAURA010000173.1:0-2216 GCA_049580985.1 Chloroflexia bacterium | reverse complement strand
GACTAATGTCGAACATCCATAAGGCCAGCATCAACTGGATCATCGCACCCTTTGGAGTCACCCTCCAGGGGAGGAGTCTGCCCGCGCTCAGGTAGGTCAACAGTAGTGTGACACCGGCCGTGGGCGCAGACAGCACCCACGGCCTCTTTATTTCTCAAGCATTCGCGGGAGAAGTAATACCCCAAACAAACAGGCCGCTGGGTTCCGCAAGAGACCCACCGGCTCGTTTTGTTTAGCAACACCTATCGAACACCAACTACATGTCACACATGAGGGCGAAAGGCCGCAAAGAGCAACTAATGCGGCCAGGGGAAGAAAATGAACAGCTACAGAGAGATAGCCAAAAACAGAAGATTGGACCACCTGAGGCTGGCGCAGGTGGCCCTCCAGCGCTACGGTTTGCTGGAAGCAGGAGCCAGCGCCTCCCTGATCAGCGATGCCGAGCACGCCGTCTTCAAGGTGAGCGTGCCCGCCGAGATGGGAGCAGTCTTCCACCCCTACCTGGGCCGTATCGAAGGCAAGCAGTTCTTGCTGCGCATCGAAGATACAGCCGACCGACGCCTGGCGACCACCTACTCCGAGTTGGCGCTGCTCGCGGCGATGCTCCGCGAGACAGACCTTGCGCTGCCGGAGCCGGTACCTGCTATGGACGGCGCGCTGGTGCCGGAGTTGTGCGCAGGCGAGGACCAGGATGGCGAAGAGTTCAAGCAATGCGTGTTGTTCAGGTGGGCCGGCCTCCCCTTCCCGGAGGCCGCCCTGAACTACGCGGGGCATTGGCAGGAGAATTAGGCTGAGAGACGAAGGACGGAGGACGAAGGACGAAGGACGAAGGACGATGGACGATGGAGTTTGGCGCAATAATTAACTTGCACCGCCGATTCATGCCAGTACAAGGGTATGATCATGCCCGCCGGTAAAATGCATGTTGGCGAGGTGGACACCGATGTGTCTCTCGTGGGGCGATTACTCGCGGCGCAGTTTCCACATTGGGCAGACATGCCTATCGAGCCGGTCCCCTCCGCTGGCACCGACAACGCCATCTACCGGCTCGGCGACGACATGGCCGTGCGACTACCCCGCATCGACTGGGCCATCGAGCAAGTGCACAAGGAGCACGAGTGGCTTCCAAGACTTGCCCCGCTCCTACCGCTTGATATCCCGGTCCCGCTCGCCAAGGGGGCACCCGGCGATGATTACCCCTGGCATTGGTCCGTCTACCGTTGGCTCGAAGGCGAGGAGGCGACCGCCGAAACCATCGCTGATATACGTCAGGCGGCGACGGACATAGCACAGTTCATATTAAGCTTGCAGCGAATTGATACCACGGGCGGGCCAACTCCTGGGCCGCACAACTTTGGCAGGGGCGTGCCGTTGGCAACGCGAGATGCTCGCACCCGCGAAGGAATCGCTTCCCTGTCTACTATGTTCGATGCGGATGCACTGATCGAGGCGTGGGAAGTGGCTCTCCAGGCACCGGTGTGGCAAGGCCCGCCCATTTGGATCCACGGAGACCTTAAACCTGGGAATCTGCTGGTCCAACAGGGCCGACTGAGCGCCGTTATCGACTTCGGGGGTCTAAACGTGGGGGATCCCGCATGCGACTTGATCATCGCGTGGAATCTCTTCTCCGCCGAAACCCGAGACGTATTCCGCGCAGCGCTAGCGGTCGATGACGCGACATGGGCGCGAGGTCGCGGCTGGGCACTGTCCATCGGGCTGATCGCCCTCCCCTATTACCAGATCACCAACCCGGTGCTCGCCGAAATATCCCGACGCTCAATCGCTGAAGTCCTTACCGATGACAATCACGGCGCATGATCAGGAGGCGCTATCTTCACCGAGTCTTAATCTTTCTTACAGGCTGCTTTAATGCTGTGAGACTATACTGACTCCTATGGACCTTCCTATTGCGGCCATATTCCAGGCCAATGCATATAGAGGGAAGGGGAATACAAGATAGGAGGCATATAGATAATGGATAACGATGATCGGTTAGTAGGCCGGGTGTTGAGTCGCCGGGAAGCGCTCGCACTTTTGGGAGCAGCGGGGGCCGCATTATTGGTCGGGTGCATGCCCGAATCAGAACCTGTACAGCCGGTGGGCACAACTACAGTTATGCAAGGGGCAAGCGGCACGCCGGCCCAAGCCGCAGCGAGTACCCCCACCCAGGCAGTTGCTGCCGCTACTTCCACCCAGGTAACAGCCGCCAGCACTCC
>JBAURA010000172.1:0-9874 GCA_049580985.1 Chloroflexia bacterium | reverse complement strand
GCCCTGGCCCTTATGCCGCAGGTAATCCTCGTAACCGCCCTCGAACACTCGCGTATGCCCATCGCGCACCTCGATCACGCGCTCAGGGTAGTGCCGGAGGAAGGCGCGGTCGTGGGCCACGGCGATTACCGTGCCCTCGTAAGCTTCCAATGCCGCCTCGAAGTGGGCACGCCCATCGATGTCAAGGTGGTTCAGCGGCTCGTCTAACAGCAGTAGGTTACAACCTCTGAGCACGAGCAGCGCCAGTTGCAGCCGCGTCCTCTCGCCCAGCGAGCACTCCTCGGTCTTGCGGAAGACATCGTCGCCATCGAACAGGAAGAAGTGGAGGAAGTTGCGCGCCTCCGCTTCGTGCATGGAACGCTCCTCCAACGCCGTATCGAGCACCGTTTTGCCCGACTGAAGCGTCTCCTGCTCCTGCGACAGCACCCCCAGGCGCACGTTTGCGCCGAGCTTGATCGTGCCGGAGGCAGGCTGTAGCTTGCCCTCGATCAAACGTAACAGCGTGGTCTTCCCCGCGCCGTTCGGCCCCACCAATGCCACGCGGTCGCCGTACTGCACGTCGAAACTCACCCCATGAAGAATTTCGGATTGCGGATTACGGATTGCGGATTGCCGTTCGCCCATCTCGTAATTAGTAATTAGTAATTCGCCATTACCTTCGCCATTACCTTCGTCTTTCGTCTTTCGTCCTTCGTCGCCGTAAGAAAAGGAAACATCGTCCACGCGCAGCACGGAACGGCCACCTGCCGGGGCCTGCCCGAAATCGAGCTTGAGCCACCATTGGGCTTTGGGCTTCTCTACCCGATCATCCGATTCCAGGTAGCGGTCCAGCTTCCGCTCGCGGGACTTGGCGACCGCCGCCTTCTTGCGGGCCAGCACCCGCAGGCCAGGCTGCCGGGGCGTAGTCGAGCGCTCCAGCGAGAGGGCGCTGCTCTTCTTCGCCTGAATATCCTGCCGGGTGCGCTCGATGTACGCCTGCTGGCGCTTCCAGGTTTCCACGTGGGCTACATGCTCTCGCTCCCTGGCCTCCTCGAAGTCGGTGTAGTTTCCCTCGTAGCTCCTGGTGATATGCGCTTCGGGGTCGAGGTAGAGGACGCGCGTCACGGTGCGGTCCAGGAATTCGCGGTCGTGGGATACTACTATGACGCTCTTGCGGTAGCCCTGCACGAACCCCTCCAACCACTCAAGCGCCTCCACGTCCAGGTGGTTGGTTGGCTCGTCAAGGAGGAGCAGGTCCGGCTCTTGCAGCAGAAGCAGAGCAAGCCCCAGGCGCGTCTTCTGGCCGCCGCTCAGAGTGCGCACTTCAGTCTCAGGGGATATGTCACCAAGCGAGAGGCCCTGCATAATAGCTTCGGCTACATGGGTACGCTCGTATCCACCCAGCGCCTCGAAACGCGCGCTCGCTTCTTCATATGCGCGAAGCGCATCCTCCAGGTTGTGAGGTTGGGCGAGCGCGTCGGCTGCGCGTTGCATGGCCCGTTCAGCATTTGCAAGCTCGGCCTGCGACTCGTGGATGGCCTCGCCCACCGTCAGCCCAGCCGTTTGCTCGAAAGCCTGGGCGAGATAGCCGACGCGCATATGCCGGGGCTGCAATACTACAGCGCCGGAGTCGGCCCGCTCGCGGCCTGTAATGATTTTCAGGAGGGTAGTTTTGCCGGAGCCGTTAGGGCCAATCAGACCCACGTGCTCGCCGTCGTTCACGACGAAATTGACCCCGGCGAGTACGGTAGCAGTACCGTAGCTTTTGTGCAGATTCTGGACCTGGAACATGGTAATCACTCTCTAGGGGCGCGACGGGTGGCACGCGAAACGTAAAACATAAACGATTATCGTCTGCCGTCGAGCCGAAATACTAGGCAAATGTGTCCAATTGCTAGAGAGCGATCCTGGTCACACCATACTCCTTACTAAAGGCAAGTCCAGCCTCGTCCCGGCGCGTGGTACGTCAGGGGGCAACTCTATTATATAGCGTTCTATGCTCACACGCATATGCCAAAAGGCTGATCTTTGGGCTGGTCTTTTGTCCGAAGGAGAGAAGGATCAGGGTGTCCAAAATCCAGGTCCCGTAGGGATGCATAGGTTGAGTTGCGCACGGGCTGGTGGTTCGCAAAGCTCACTCGGCTAAACTCTATAGCCCTTATGGGACTTGGAGAGGGCGGCTGCAACCGCCTACCGACTTGTCCGTTGTATCGGCAGCACCACTATTCAGGAGGAGCTTGATTATGGCTATCGGCGAAACGGTAGACGGAACTATCCTGCTGGCGCGGCGCTCACGCCGGGGCAAGGCAAGCAACAGCGTAGCGGACGCGAGGTCGGAGGGCAAGCTGGTCAACCGCATCCTGCTGGTGGCCCTCGTTCTCGGAGGCTCGGTAGACATGCTCTTCTACAGGAAGGCTACGGGCATCTCCGCATTGGTCTTCGCGGGCCTGCTCGTGGGGGCACTGGTGACGATGGGCGTCATGGAGCGGGTGCGGGTCGCGTGGCGCAACCTGTGGCTCTTGCTGCCGCTACTCTTCTTCGCGGGCATGGTGGCGGTGCGCGCTAACCGTGAGCTTACGCTGATGAACCTGGGTGCGACCTTCCTCCTGCTTATGCTCTTCGTCTATTTCTTCACAGGTGGGCGAGTGGAGGCGCTCGGCGTCCTTGGCTACCCCCTCACCGTTGCCCGCATGCTCCGCGAGAGCCTGCGGCGGCCCGCACCCATGGCGGGAAGCATGGCCCGGCGGGTCGTCTCCAACCCCACCCACAACCGCCGCCTATTCGAGATCATACGCGGCCTGCTGATCGCGCTGCCAATCCTGATCGTCTTTACCCTCCTCCTCTCGCAAGCCGACAGCATCTTCGAGGGGCTGGTGAACGATTTCCTCAAGCTCCGCTTCATGACGAGCGCGCCCGAAGCGTTAATGCGTCTCGGCATCATCGTCGCCTCGGCCTGGGCCATCGCGGGCGCTCTCATGCACGCCCTAAAACCCGCTCCATCCGTCACAGCACAACAGGTGAGCGGTCCACCTACCGTCGCCCTCCAGACGCGCGGCCTCTCCTTCACCGAAGGCGCGCTGGTGCTCGTGCTGGTCAATGGGCTGTTCGCCGTGTTTGCCTGGATACAGTTCACCGTCCTCTTCAGCGGGCAGGCCGCGCGCACGATGGACTTCGAGGAATACCGCGAGTACGTGCGCCGGGGCTTTGGCGAGCTACTGGTGGTGGCGCTCCTGACGATGGTGCTCATCCTAGGCTTGCGACGGGCCATGCGCCGCACCACCGAGGGGCAGGAGCGCAACCTCAACTTCCTGAACACCCTCATGATCGGGCTGGCGATGGTGATGCTGGTGTCGGCTTTCATGAGGATGGTGGTGTGGGAAAATATCCAGTTCTACATCAACACCGCCACCCGCCTGTACGTGCGCACCTTCATCGTGTGCCTGGGGGCGCTCTTCGTGTGGCTGCTATTTACTACCTGGGTCCGGCGCGACCGCTTCGCCACAGGCGCGCTGCTGGCGGGGATGGCCTTCATAGTCACCGCCAATGGCATTAACCCCGACGCCGACGTGGCCGCCTACAACCTGCGGCGCAACGACGAGTTATCGACGCGCTACCTCTACCTGCTATCCGAAGATGCTATCCCCACCCTCGTGGCCGGGCTGGACACCGCCACCGGGCAGGTGCACAATCAGTTGCAAAGGTACCTTACCAACTACCTCAACAGAATGGAACAGGATACCGGGTGGCAAGAGTGGCAGTCCTTTCACTTCTCGCGCCAGGATGCGTATAATGCACTGGTAAGAGCGCATGAGCAAGGAAAATTCGACACCTACAACACCCCTTGGACGCTCCGAACCACACAGTACTGACACGCACATAAACATGTATGAAAAAAGTGCAAAGTCACTATGAAGCCAACCAAGTACCCTTTGTCATTCTGAGCGAAGCGAAGAATCTGTATCCTAAAGATTATGCGTGAAGGACGAGATTCTTCACTTCGTTCAGAATGACAAGCCCTTCGTTGGTTAGCGCTACCAAGTTTCTAATCTACTCTTGCACTCTTTTCATACATGAGCCACAGATAAATATGAATCTATCCTGGCCTGAGTTCTTCCAAGCCACCAAAAATAGGCCACACTGGCCCCTTGTCGAGCGCGCGATAACTATGCTCGGCTACAAGGGGCACGCGCTCGATTTGGGATGCGGTGCGGGCCGGGACACCCGCTACCTCCTCTCGCAAGGCTGGCGCGTTACCGCCGTCGACCGCGAACCCGATGCCATAGCCCTGCTGGCGGAGCTGCCCCAGGAGAACCTGAGGGCCGTGCAGTCCTCAATTCAGGACTTCAACTTCGAGCCTGAAGAATACGATGTTATCAGCGCGCAATTCTCGCTGCCCTTCCTCCCCAGGGCAGCATTCTTCGACAGCTTTCGTCGCCTGCGGGACGCCATCAAGCCGGGCGGGCTTTTCGTGGGGCAATTCTTCGGCGTCAATGACTCTTGGAACACGCCGGAATACGATATGACGTTCCTGACGCGGGAGGAAGTAGATAAGGTATTGGACGGCCTGAAAGTGCTGGAGATTGTGGAAGAGGAGAACCCAGGCACTACCGCCCTGGGAGAATCGAAGCACTGGCACGTATACCATATAATGGCCCAACGGCTACCTTGACGCCGTTCTTTCCCTCTTGCTAGAGTTATATAAGCCAATTTCCCAAAGGAGTACCAATGGCCCTCAAGCCACTTATATCATCACGCTTGGCTTTGTGTGCGATCTTACTTGCACTGTCGGTGTCTCTCGCGCCCCAGGCCCGGAACGAAGCCCGCGCGGGAGTCATAGCGGCGCCGGCAATCGCACAACGCTTCCAGGCTTACTATGCCCAACACCAGGGGTTGCGCGTCCTGGGCAACCCCGTGGGCGAGCCGCTTTTCGCTTATACGTACCCGGCCCAGTACTTCGAGAAAGGGCGCATCGAAGACCACAGGGGCGAGAGTGGCAACCCCGAGTGGGCGTTCGCGTATGGTCTGCTCACCGGCGAGTTGATGGAAGGCAGCCCCAACCTATTGGTAAGCGCTACCAGCCTCACATACGCCGACATACGCACGGCCCACGCGGCCAACCTGCGCACAGCGCCTCCGGCTAGCTACAAGGGTGGCAACCCCGTGGTTAGCGGCAGTGGGGTGTTCATCCCGTTTGACGCGGGGCTGGGCGTCACGCCCGGCTACATCGTGCCCAACTACTTCTGGGACTACATCAACCGCCCTGACCTCTTCCCCGGCGGCTGGCTGCACGACGTCGGCCTGCCCATGACGATGGCGCTGGAGGCCACAGTCGTCAAGAACAATGAGCAGCGCACGATCACGCTCCAGGCATTCGAGCGCGCCGTGCTCAGTTACGACCCGAAGAACCCTGCTGACTTCCGGGTGGAGCGGGGCAATATCGGGGCCGACGCCACCGGCATAATCAATAAACCGCAGGAGAACAGTGCCGCCGCGATACAGCTACCCGCACCCAACGCCCGCGTTACGCTGCCGCTGCATGTAGTAGCTCGCTTCAAGGGGGCGGACGCCGCAATAGAGGCCGAGTTGCGCTGGAGCGACGGCACGGTCTTCAGTAACACCTTGCAGGTGTTGCGCGAGGATGGCGATCCAATCGTGGTGGACAGCATCAACTGGCTGATCGAGGGCGAGCCGCCACGCCCCGCCGCTCCGCAGGCTACCCTCACATTGAAGAGGTTATCGGGCGAGGTGATAGCAAAGCAGAACGTCACGGTGCTGCACTACGACAGCCCCGAAACCCAGCAGGTTAAGCTCTACTGGATAGACGACGTGCTCGATCTATACCCCTCGATACGCATCATCCCTAAGACACCCGCCGTAGCTACCGCCGCCCTCCAGGAACTGCTGTGGGGCATAGACCCGGCGTCCCTGGCAGGGTTCAGCACGGCCATACCGTCGCCGGAGCAAGTGCTGGCATACCCCGGTAGAACGCTCGCCTGGGGGCCGCGCGTGACCCTTCGCAGCCTGGTAATCAGAGACGGGGTAGCAACGGCGGACTTTTCACGAGAGATAAACGCCTACGGAGGCGGGGCAGCGCGCGTAGGCGCAATTAGAGAGCAGATCGAGTCTACTCTCAAGCAATTCCCCACCGTCAGCGAAGTGATCATCGCTGTCGAAGGCAGGGTCGAAGACGCGCTACAGCCGTGAAACGCGAGGACGGTTGTCGGTTGTCAGTTGTCGGTGGTCGGTGGTCGGTAGCAGTTACTTTTTACGGCATAACGTATCACGTATCAATCTCAACAAATGCCTATACTGAAAACTAGCTTGAGCGACCAGCCACAGTTCGTCGCGGGGGACGGCACTTATCTGCGCGAGGTGCTACATCCGGCCCAGGTGCCTGCCGATATACCTTACAGTGTGGCCCACGCTGTCGTTAAACCGGGAGAGTCGTCTATACCGCACAGCCTGCGCGGCTCGGAGGTGTACTACATACTGTCAGGCAGAGGGATCATGCATATAGAGGACGAACAAGCCGAGGTCGGCCCCGGCACTACAATCTACGTGCCGCCCAATGCCGTCCAGCACATCCAGAACACCGGTCCCGACGATCTCGCCTTCCTCTGCATAGTCCACCCCGCCTGGCGACCTGAGGATGAGGCTGTACTCTAACCCTACCTATGCCCAAAACCTATCTCCCACGGAACCTCCCTTAAGTGGGAGGTAGGTTTTGGGCATGAGAATCTGTTCTGCTTATGGAAACTCCTTAAGTGAGCAGAACAGATTTATGTCAACTGCCATCGTCCATCGTCCATCGTCCATCGTCCACCGTCCACCGTCCACCGTCTACCGCCCGGCCTCCTCGATCCCCACAAGCCCACCCTGGTACATCAGAGCGTTCACTATAGGGTCACCGAGGTGAGCGCGGGCTTCGGCCAGCACTTTGTTGTAGACATCCAGCTCGGCGGGCAGGATGCGTGTAAGTAACGGCTCGTAGTATTTAAGCGTTGCCCCGCATAGCCGCACCGCGCGCTCGTGCTCGCCCTGCGCCGAGGCTATACCCGCCAGACCCACCATGACGCGCGCTATACCGAACTCGTTGCCCAGGCTACGGTAGATCAGCAGACTCTGCCTGTAGTACGACTCGGCTTCCTCGTACCGGCCCTGGTTCAGCCTGCACAGGCCCGCCCCCATTAGCGCGGTCGCCAGGTCGCGCCGCTCGCCGACCCTGCGGGAGCTAGCCATTGATTCCTCGAACAGCCCGATGGCTTCCTCATATCGCCCCTCGTGCATCGCTATCCCGCCGAGTATCAGCAGAGAAGACTCGATCCCCGCCAGGTCCCCTATCTCGCGCCGCAAAGCCAGGGCAACTTCGCTGTGAGTCTGTGCCTCCTCGTATTTACGCGACTGCATCAGCACGTAGCTCATGTTCGAGTGCGACAGAGACAGCCGGATCTTCTCTCCCGCTGCCTCGTGGATGGCTATGCTCTGCTCCATCAGGTGCACGGCCTGCACAGGGTTGCCCAGTTGGAGGTGCGCGAGAGCCAGGCCGTTCAGACATCGTCCCAGGCTGCCTTTATCGTTCAACAGCGTATAGAGACGGAACGCCTGCTCCAGGTACGGCCTGGCCCTCGCATATTCGTCCTGCACGATCATCAGGGCCGCGCAGGCAAAGATGCCTTCGGCTTTCAGTTCCTGGGTCGCATCGTCGGCCCTCTCCAACGCCTCCCGTAGCCACTGCAAGCCCTCGTGTACGTACAGCCGCTTGTACCAGAACGTCCAGAGGGCCACCGCCAACCGTAACGCGTCCACCCCGCGCCCGCTGTCCAGGGTCCAGCGTAGCGCAGACCGCAGGTTATCCCTCTCTACCTCTATCCGATCCAGCCATTCGATCTGCTCGGTGCCGTAATAATGCCCATCGGCACGCTGGGCCAGCGCCGTGTAGTATTCCAGGTGACGCTCCCGTACCTGCCCGGCATTGCCGCTCTTCTCCAACTGCTCAAGAGCGTACTCCCGGATCATTTCCAGCATGGTAAAGCGCGGCTCGTGCCTGGCCTGCGCGCCAGGGTGCGCCGCTAGCCCGGCGCCTTTCAAGGTTACCGGTCCACCTGTAATCTCCGTTGCCCTCGGCTCCCCATCTGTCGTCCCATATACCTGTGCCTGGGGAACGTGCGCCTCTATTTCATACTGGCGCACGAGGCTCTTGTCCACTAACGAACCCAGACCCTCCAACAGGTCCACATCGCCCGGCTGCGAGCCTGCTATCGACTCGATAGCTTCTAGCGTGCAACCCCCTATGAACACGCCCAGGAGCGCGAACAGCGCCTTCTCGCTCACGGTGAGCAGCTCATAGCTCCAGCCGATTGCGCCGCGCAGGGTTTGCTGCCTGGGAGGGAGGTCACGCGCTCCACCCGTAAGGATACCCAGCCGGTTGTCCAACCGCGACAGCAGGGCCTGCGGCGAAAGGAAGCGCACGCGGGCCGCCGCCAGCTCTATCGCCAGCGGCAAGCCATCCAACTTCCTGCATATCCCGGCAATCTCCGGCGCGTTCTCTGACGTAAGCTCAAAGGATGGGCTAACCGCCTGCGCCCGTTGAACGAAGAGCGCCACAGATGGGACATTGGCTATTTCAGATTGTCTACCGTCCTTCGTCCTTCGTCCTTCGTCCTTCGTCCTCCTTCCCTGATCCTGCACTGGCACTTCGAGTGGGGAGACCGGGTACTCGTGCTCGCCGTAGATGTGGAGCCTCTCGCGGCTGGTGGCTATCACCTTCAGGGAGGGGCACGAAGCCATGAGCGCGGATACCAGGCCGCTAGCCGCCATCACTTGCTCGAAGTTGTCCAGCACGAGGAGCATGCGCCTGCCGCGCAGGTAGTTTTGCAGGGTGTTCAATTGATCGACACGAGCCGACTCGGGGAGGTTCAGCACCTGCGCTATGATGTAGGCAACCAGATCGGGGTCGGTGATGGGGGCGAGGGGCACCCAGCACACGCCATGCTCGAAATCGTCGTATGCGGACGCCGCCACCGCTATGGCGAGGCGCGTCTTGCCGATCCCCGGCGGCCCGGTCAGGGTGAGCAGGCGCACGTCGGCCTGCCTTAATATCAAGCGCACCCTGGCAACGTCATCCTCTCGGCCCACGAGCGAAGTCAGCGAGAAGGGGAGGTTGTTGAAGCGAACCTGGGCAGGCTCGCCGCCTTGTGCAGCAGAAGGCGCTTGCTTTTCGTCGGGCGTGCGCACCACTGCGCCCACAGGCAGTTCCAGGATCGCGCGGTTAGCAGGCACGCCCCGCGCCCACTGCACGAAACGCTCGCGGTCTCCATCGGGCGGCAGGAGCACGTCGGCGAGCAATTCGGCCATCTGGCGGGAGGGCCTGCGCTCGTCGCGCTCTATCTTGGCGATGGTGATCGGGGCGCACCCTATCTTATCCGCCAGTTCGTCCCGCGTGAGGTCAAGCGCGTGCCGACGGTCCATGAGCCACCTGCCGAAAGAAGCTGCTTCTTCCATAGCAGGCATATTATACGCGATTAGGGATTAGGGATTAGGGATTAGGGATTAGGGGTTGAGGATTAACCAGGGAGCGCCAGTAACTTGCCGCGTCCTCCAATGTCATGTTGCGCCCGGCTTCCCAGGCTGCGGCGAAAGCGCCTTCACCCGCCGTGCTTCGCGCCAGGGCTAGAGCGCGCTCGTGTACAGGCATTTCAAAGGAGCGCAGAGGCTCGACTATATCCTCCCTCACTTTGGCCGCGAAACCGAAGAGACGTGCCGCTTCCTCTCCATGCCCGCCGTGCGTGATCGCCTCCGCCAGGCCTTCCATGCACTCTGCTATATACCGCATGGAGCCTCGCTCAAGCGCCAGCTCCAGGCCCTCGGAGAATAAACCTTCAGCCTTGCCATACTC
>JBAURA010000171.1:0-5513 GCA_049580985.1 Chloroflexia bacterium | reverse complement strand
ACTGGCCGCCATAATAGGCCTGGGAGCCTTCGGGGCGGCGGTCGCAAGCGCGCAGGCCCCCACCCCCAGGCCCAACGCACCCACACCCCCGGCGGCGGGCCAACCGGTACGGCTGATGGGCAAGGTTGCCTCGGTATCGGCCAACAGCCTCGTCCTCACCACGCGCGGCGGCGACATCACGGTCAATATCGGCGCTGACACCTTCATCGTGGTGCAGAAGAACGACCAGCCCGCCGAGGGCACGGCAGCCGACCTGGTGGCCGGCAAACCCGCCACCGTGGCGGGCGTGGCAACATCCGACCCTAAAGTCGTTGACGCCCGCATGATCGCGCAGGGCGCGCACATGGGTGGCAAGCCCTCGGACCGTCACCCCAGGGGGCGCCAGGCAGCCGAACACCTGGCGGCAGGCACCATTACCGCTATCAACGGCAGCACCATCACCCTCCAGGGTGTGAAAGTCGCTGAAGTGATCGTGCAGACGAGCGCCAACACCGTCGTCCTGAACAATGGCTTCAGCACCGCAAGCTCGCTGAAGGTGGGCGACAAGGTAGCCGTGCTGGGAGCGCCCGAAAAGCCCGCCAACCGCACGCCCGGCAGCGCCCCTCAGAGCCGCACGATCAACGCCTGGGGCATCCGCGTCGAGAATAGCACGACCCAGCTCTCCACCGCCCGCGTGGAAGCAGTGAACGGCAACACCCTCACCGCCAAGACGCTCAAGAACCGTGACGGCGCGACAACAATCCTGCTCGACGCCAACACCGACTATAAAGCCTTGACGGTCTCACAGGCTGACCATACCGCCAGCCTCGCGGACGCTTCTCAGGCCGACGTAAAGGTAGGCAGCAACCTGATCATCGAGGGCGTGGCAAGCGCCGACGGCAAATCGATCACAGCCGTGGCCGTGGTCATCCTCCCCGCCGGTAGGCCGCGATAATCTCTCACGCCTGTTGCACGCCGCCTCCCGGCTTCATAGCAACGAGCTAATCTCCGAACAAAACCGAAAAACCCGTAGGGGCACCCCTTGTGGGTGCCCCTACGGGTTATGTATATAACTTAGGCGGCGTTCCTCACGAGTCTATGGCGTCGCGAACAACCCCACCGCAATTACCTGCGTCGGCACATCCACGCCCGGCGCATCTTCGATGCTCACAGCAAACCCGGCGTATGTGCTGACCTTCTGGGGAGTCTTCGTCTCATGCTTGCCGTCACCGCCGTTGTCAGCCGTGAAGACCCCCGCGGGCACCGGCGGATTACCCTCGTCCTGCATGAGCCAGAACTCGTACACCTTGCCCACCGGCAGGGTAGGCATCCCATCTGCCAGCAGCACCGCTTCCGTGCGGTCAGGATGATACAGGGCCACTGCGCTTATACCCTCGTTCCCGGCCTGGGGAGCTAACGTCACCACCTGGTACCCTTCAGGAATATCGACACCCCCACCCCTGCCCAGGAACGCCCACAACCCCACCACCAGGATGAGAGCAGCCGCCACCGCGCCGATAGCCGTTACGAGACTATTCCGCCGACGCTCCCGGTACTCGTCCAGGCTCACAACGGGTGCGTTCGTGGTAGCGGCCGGAGGCGCTTGCATCGCAGGCGGCACTAGGCTCAACGTTGGCCTCATGCTTTCCGTTACCGTGGGCGACCCTTGCATGGCGGGCGTAGTGGCGCTTTCTTGAGGAGTCTCCGCGATCCGGGCCATCAACCGTGTCTGGTGCCCCTGCGGCGGCTCTGCGGGCGCGGCGGCCATGCCCATCCACGACACCGCCTGCTCGTACTGCCGGGCCAATCTCACGTGCTGGCGGCATTCGGCCAGTTTCAACTCGAACTCCGCCGCCTCGCCTGGCTCCATCACACCCAGCGAGTAGTCGATCAGTTGTTCTTCCCAGCCTTCATCTTGGACGTTCGATGTATCCATTTTGGTAATTGCCTCTAGTCCGCGAGCAGTCCATACGGTTCCAGCAACTGCCGCAAGCTCTGCATACCCAGCCTGATGCGCGTCTTTACCGTTCCGAGCGGCTGGTCCAACTTCGCGGCAATCTGGCTGTGTGACAGCCCCGTAAAGTAGGCCAACTCAAGCACCTGCCGCTGGTTCTGCGGTATCTGCACCAGGGCCGCTCGCACGACGCTCTGTACTTCTCTTGTCCAAATTTGCTCAAGGGGCTGAGGATCAGGGTCCTGCACTATGCTGAGGATGCTGCCCGTCGAGGGGTCCTCCAGGGCTATTTCTGTGCGCGAACGGCGACGCAGCTCATCAATACAGCGATGATGAACCACGCTGAGGAGCCAACTGGCGAACTTCCCTTTTTGCGAAGAGTAGCTGGATGGTTGGGTCCATACCTTGAGGAATACCTCCTGCACCACCTCTTCGCAAAGTGCAGGCTCGCCCAGCATCCTCAACGCAAGGCCGAAGCATTGGCGGACGTAGCGCTCATACAACTGTTCGAGAGCGGAAGCGTCACCGCCTCCTACTCTGCCAAGTAATTGCTCATCCGCGATTCCGGTAAGGTCTAACATCTAGTCAGTGGGCCTTGTGTAAAGTATACGGGATTATAGCCCACCTGGATCTATGCTGCAAATCCCCGGTGCAAATCGGCATTGCGGATGGTGGACGTTGGACGGTTGTCAGTTGTCAGTTGTCGGTAGAAGCAGCGAACAAGAGAAACAAATAGGAAAACTCTGCTTACCTCTGCTGTCTCTGCTTCCTCTGCGTTGAATCCACACTACAACTACGTAATCTCCATCCCATTAGCCGATACGTACGCCCACCGACAACTGACAACCGACAACTGACAACCGACAACGGTCCCTAAACCCCAAAGTATTAGCCATTCTTGATCCCTCGAATTAGGACAAATGTAACCCCTTTGTGCGCTTGACCTGGACGCTCCTATCCTGCTAAGATTAGCATGCAGCCGTCTGTATAGAATCGTGAGAGTTTGCCATACCTGAAAACACCGCTACGCAATTGGTAACACAAGCTACAACCAGGGCACAAGAAGAAGCCTCTGGATCTGCCAAAGTCACCGAGCTAGTCGAGAGACTGCGATGGGTGATAGGCATCCGGTGGACTGTGGCTGTCGCGCTCATTTTGGTGGCGGTGGCCGGGCCTGGGCTGGCTAACCTTACGCCCGCCCTGTCGGGCACCAACCCCCTGATCCACCTCGGCCTCGCTCTCCTGGTGACCGTCTACAACACGGTCTACCTGCTCGCTTCGCGCCTGCCCAACTTTGGCCGCAGCCGGCTCACCTATTTACTTATACTCGCCCAGATTCCGCTCGATATCCTCGTCTTCACGGCCATCGTGCGCTGGTCAGGCGGCGTGACCGGGCCTGTCTTCGTCCTCTACTTCCTCTACATATTCGTCGGCCTCGCCATCCTGCCACCGAAGGGCACCTATTTCGTGGCCGGCTTCTCGGCCCTCTGCTACGGAGTGCTGGCCTTCATCGAGGCCAACTGGCTGCGGTCGGTGGCTATCGACGGCGACCCAGGCCGCATCATCCCCGACAAAGTATACCTCGGCTACTTCCTGACGGTGGCGGCCACTCTGCTGATCACCGCCTATATCGCCAACTATTTCTCCGGCCTGCTCACGCGAGACGAGCGCACGATACGCCGCCAATTGAGCGAGCTGAACGCCCTCTACTCGGTCACCAGGAGCGCAGCCGGCACTCTCGACGGCGACGACGTGGCGCGTACTATCGTCATGCGCGCCATGAATCTGGACGACGCCAGCGTCTGCTCCCTCCTCCTATTCAACGACCTGGGCGAAGGCGTGGTCGTCGCCTCCAAGGGGCTGACCCCCGAGCAGGCGCGCGAGGCCCACGGCAGCGTCCTCCAACGCGACCACCCCATCGTGGCCCGCGTCCTCTCCGACCGCAAAGGTATCTACGCCCCCAACGTAGACCAGGACGCCGAGCTTAAGTCGATCCTCCAGAGGCCGAGCACCCGTTCCTTCTACTCGGTGCCCCTATATAACGAGAGCCGCCTGATCGGCACCCTCAACCTCAGCTTCGACAGGCAGTTCTCCATGCCCGTGAACAGGTGGAACCTCCTTAGCGCCATGACCCAGCAGGCCGCCTTCGCCATAGAGCGCGCCCGCCTCCTCACCGATGCCCAGCGTGCCGCCAGGGAGATGACGGGTCTCTACCACATCGGCCTGGCAACTACCTCTTCGCTCGATATCGACGAGGTGCTCCACCTCATATATGAGCAGGTGAACCGCGTGGTCCATCCCGATACCTTCTACATCGCCCTCTACGACGAGGACGCCTACGAGCTTAAGTACGACATTTTCATCGAGAAGAACCAGGCCCTGCCGCCTTTCAAGCAGAGGCTCGACAACTCAGGCATCTCAGGGTGGGTGGTGCGCAACCGCAAGCCTATCTTCGTCCGGCATTGGGAGGAGGAGCTTGAGCAGTTGCCGTTTGAGGCCAACATCGTGGGGATCGCCACCCAATCGTTTATCACAGCGCCTCTGTTCGCCAAGAACAAGATCGTGGGCGTGATGTCCGTGCAGGCGGTCCAGCCCAACGCCTTCGACCAGAACCACCTGCGCCTGATCACCTCTATCGCGGGGCAGGCCGCGCTCGCGCTCGAAAACGCACGCCTGCACGCCACCGTGAACGAGCAGGCCCAGCGCGACGCCCTCACGGGTGTGTACCACCACGGGAGCTTCATCTCCAAGCTCCAGGCCGCGCTCAAGCAGGCGCACGCCGAGCGATACCCGGTCGGCCTCGTCATGCTCGACATCGACAAGTTCAAGCAGTACAACGACACCTACGGCCACCTGGTCGGTGACGACGTGCTCCGCAGCGCGGTGGTCGCCATTCAGAATCACCTCAAGGGCACTGACGTCGTGGGGCGTTGGGGTGGCGAGGAGTTCGGCATCGTCCTCCCCGGCGTCACCAGGGTGCAGGCCCGCCAGATAGCCGAGCGCATACGGCTCACCCTGGCGCGCAACCCCGTGCGCGACCTGCATGGCCGGGCGATCCCCGCCCCCACCGTCAGCCAGGGCGTCGCTATGTACCCGGAGGACGCCAACAACATTGAAGACTTGATCGACAAGGCCGACTCGGCGCTCTTCCACGCCAAAGACCTGGGCCGCAACCAGATCTCCGAGTGGATCGAGATCCACGAGCACGAGCCAATTCCCGCGCACTGACCTTGTGTCTTCCGCGTCCTCAGCCTCACATGTCTATGTTAAAGTGCCTGGTACTCCTTCAAAATTTGAAGGGCAGGATAGTGGTGGGTGAGAGTATTTCCACATAAATTATAGCACATGTGTTCTGCTATTGCAAGTACCCAAATGGGTTAATTTTATATGGTTTGGTGGATTTTCACGCGAAAATGAGTCACAAAAACCGACCCGCTCTCCATTGTCATTCTGAGTACACCACCAACTAAGGAATGGCAGATATAACAGGGTATAAGGACTTGAGTTTGATACGAGCATCTTTGTTGGTGAATTGCCAGTCTATGGTGACATGGGCCGAGTTTCGCTCGGTAGCCCATGC
>JBAURA010000170.1:0-12748 GCA_049580985.1 Chloroflexia bacterium | reverse complement strand
GTACTCGAGATTCATCGTAATCGTTATCCGTGATTGTTAGCCCGTGCCGTATCAAGATGCCGAGAGCGCTCATCGAGATCCGGTACATGCCGTTGTTTTGCATCCAACTGGCGACTTGGGACAGGAGATGTACCTTCACTCCCCTCTCAACTGATGTATACCCACGTCTCTCACTTCTATCGAGCAAAATACTGATGCTCTCGCGATATAGCTCGGAACGGGAACGTGGCAATGCCCCTCCCGCGTTCAGGTAGACCAATGCGAGCAATTCCAGAGTGAATGGAGAACTCTGTATGTCCCGGAACTCATCTGGAAGGCCTTCGCGGATAGCGAGTACATCCGCTTTTGAAAGACCCAATGTGGTCATTAGGAACTCATCGACCTCAGAAGCCTTAAGTGGTGAGATAGTGAAGGAAGGCATTCCGAGGCGTTGTGCATCATATGCGTGTCTAGTACTTACTACCATTCTGCTTTTTGCGTAGGTATTCCGCCACTTTCTCAGATCCTGTTGCAACGCAAGGCTATGCATGGGCTGTGTCTCATCCAGACCGTCGAGGAGCAAGTACAGTGTCCCCTGCGCGGCAAGTAGATCAACCTGTGCGTTCGATATTTCCAGGCCTGCCAAACGAAAGGTCTCCCGTATGAGTTCCGTTAGAGAGCCATCATAAGCTGCTAAGCTTACCAACACCGGTATTCTTAAGGCATGTTGTCCCGTAAGCGGCTGTGCAGTCATCTGCTCGAATTCCGCACAACCGGCAAGTGCTTCTCGCCTTAGCAATTGCGTTTTGCCGCTCCCTGCCTCTCCTACCAACAGCAGTTGGGGAACCTTAGCAACAGCCTCAGAGAGCGAATAATGGGTATTATTCAGATCCTCACTCTGCACGGTCAAGTCAAAATGGTACTGCTCAAGCATGAATGAAGGCTGAGATTCCTTCATGGTTAGAGGATGGGTGCTTGTTGCATCTTGCACATACTGCTTTACGAACTCTATGTATCTCGGAAAATCTATTGGCACTTCGGGCAGGGTAGGTACAATTGCTGTGGCTAGTACTCTGCCCCCTACCTCGACAATTCGCTTGGCCTTTTCCGCCCGCGCAGCCAGTGCATCAGCCAAGCGCGGATTCATGGCATCGAGCCAGCCGGGCAGATCTGAAAATTTGTTGCCATACTCTATAACCTGAATTCGCCAAGTGTTCAGGAACGTACGAATATCATCAGTTGCCGTGCCATTACGTGCCAAGGCATAATGCTTGTATGGCGTACCTCGAAAAGCTTCCGTGGCCCAAGTCAGCAGCCGCGAAAAGTCCGGGTCTTTCAAGCCGTCGAAGCTACAGCCGATAAAGAGGAGAGTTTTCTCTAGCCATATAGTTTGCAGCACCATCTGATAGGCTTTGTCGCTCACAATTCGGTCGTAATCGCCCTGGCCAAACACAACACTCTCAGGTCTGTCATACACTCCATGGAGATGTAGCACCTTACCACCTTCACGTATGGCGCGCTGCATGAGAGCGGGTTCCTGCCAGGTTACGTCCGCGAAATAGTCAAAATGCAACTCAGATAGTAATTTGTCATAGTTGGTGGTAGCGAGAATTGGGCACATAAGGTTTACGATACTGTCTATTGCAGCCGTGCGGTCAGCAGCGACCTGATAGCGTCGCACGCCGAACAGGTATGCTAACCAAGACGAAAACTCACCGTCCGGCCCACCCAACATGGAGCGCACGCATTCTGCCGCAGGTATCAGTTGGTTCGCTGTAAGTAGTTCACGTGCATTTCTCACCTCGTCTTCAGTCGCGGCCTTTGCCTCTGCAATGTAGTTCAAGGCGTGATCAATGACCCCCCACCATAACGGAATCTCGGCCACCTGCTTGGAGACACCAGATCCAACCACTGGCACAAGTCGATTGTTGGTGACTTCAGTCCTAAGCGCTTGAATGTGCCTATCTGCGATTAACCCGCTCACGTCCACCATCCTCATAGCCGCACGTGGTTTTCCACCAGTATCACCTAACTGTGAATTGCACTGCTGTTGCGTTAGACTTTAAGTGTCCTTCGTGCGATGTTCGGCTGTGCTTGGTTCACTGGGAACCGTTCCTTAGGGATTCTGTATCTGCCCGCCGGTATGTACGTGGACTTCCCGATCGGGCAAGAACACCCAGGATCATATACCATGAACTCTGCGGTGCCCAATGATGGGATACCAATCTCCGAAAACAGAGATCTACTTCCGATCAGAGCCAAAAAGGCTTGATAGTACCCTAGCAATTTAATTCCACAGGTCTTCCTCTAACTCAGCTGAAACGTCCGACCTATGGGCATCAGATCTGTATGTGTCTGCTATATCCTGCAAAGCGGCTGCCGTTCTAGGCCACTGATCCCTCATGATGTTCGCATAGCGCTGGTAGGTTTCGACCAATTGCCGCTCTTGGTCGCCTCCTTCAAGCATGCTTTTCTGGACTAGGCCTCTGCTGTTTCGCACGCCTACCACAAATCCCCAGTGTAGCCGCTCGGTTTCAACGTGCTCGATAACTTCTCGTACCGGTTTACAGGGCCAACTGCCATCTGCATCCTTTGGCGCACAACTCAGTACCTGGCCGATAACATCATCCGCTATCTTGCTACGGCCCTTTGCGGCGGCACCTTCACGCACTCGGGCCACCCAGTCCCGTAGAGCGTGGGGGTCGACTGTGCCGTCGTCTTGTGTGCCGGGTACTCTTCTCCACGTATGGAGAAGTTTCGAAGCAAGACGCACTCGTGCCGCGTCGTTGTCTGTGAGTTCTTGCTCCTCTTGAGCCTCTCCTCCGTACACCAAGCTAAGCACAGCTATGAAGAGCTCTGGATCAGCCGAAAGTTGCTTATGCAAGACCTTAGGACCTCGTGCTCCATGCTCCAAGAAGGGAAGAAGCAGGAATTCAAGGGATGCAATACGCGACTCTTCGATCATACCGGAAGCTTCGATCTTATCTAGTATGTCCGCAGCATGGTGGATGAGTACATCCCAGTCTTCTTGCCGCTCGGGTGAGACCATCGTCGCTTGCTCAAGAGCAGTAGTTATCAGGTCGGGAGCGAGATCGGCCTCTGCATCGTTTTGGTAGAGACTTATGAGTTCAAGTGCAATATGCGGACGTCCGTACGTAAGTAAGTCTTCGACGGCTCGCTTACAGTCTGTTGTCGGAACTTTGCGGGGTCGTACGTGTGACCAATAGGTTCGCTGCAGATCTGGACTGGCGGTCTCTAGTAGATCCCAGGTGCGACCATCGAATGGTAAACTGCTGAAGAACTCGGCTTGCCGCTCAATAGATGGTATCAACGTAGCAATATCGGCGGCCTTGCTAGTAACCCATTCCCATCCTTCTGTCTGAACGCGTCCCATAACGAAGCCTCGCCCTACGAGGCTGAGGGAAGCATCGCGCACGCCCAGAGTTTGGTTGATAAGGATGCCCTCCTCAGCCCCGAGTAGATCACTCTTGCCGAGCACAAAGCCCAACTCACCCGACTGTTCAACGTGACCGCTGAATTCGAGCAAAAGCGATAGGCCCCCTTGTTCATACAGCGCTTCTACAGCTTCTTCCCTGGCCGCAGAGATGGCCGTCTGGCGTGCCAACCAATCCTCTCCGAAGGAGTCGATTATCTCAGGCACAAGGACAAAGAGATAGGTATACTTCTCAATTAATTTCGCAGGTTCGAAGTGCTTATATACTTCCAAGAGGCGATCAACTACGTCGCGCGGCATAGCCCATGCTGCATCAGGATAGCGGCGGTGCCGAGAAATCAGTGAGCGGAGAGCCGACCAGATAGCTAATCTATCCATCGAAGGGCAGGCAGCCAGATCGATTGCGAGCAAACCTGCGATAATGGCATCACGTTGCTCCGGTTGTACGTCATCGATGTGCTCTATCAAGTCTGTCCAGCGTTGACCGTCAGTCCTGGCATCGGATATCATCCGCTGCACAAACTCTCGTTCCATAGCCCATAGGTCACCGAAAGTTACGCTGGGCTCCTGTTCAGGCACCCATTCACGCCAGCGAGGCTTAGCGGTGGGCGACGTATGATCGTGCGACTTGGGCAGAAGTAGATTCATTAGCCGCCAAGCTATCACTGGTTCACGAGACCTCAGGGTATCAAGCACTCTCAACCTTTGCTCGGATGTTGCAGTTGTGCAAGGATACCAGGGAAGGAAGATATCGCGAAGGCTATTTATGGGTCGGTTAGACAGTTTGCCGCCAGGATCAAGGCGAGTGAGCGTAGCGAGACAAACGGCCACTCGCGAGAGATAATCTGGTTTCCACGCAAGCAGTTCGAGTGACCAGAGCAGACCTGTATGTGCTGAGCTTGAAGATAATAGATCGGCATCTTTATCCTCGAATAGATTGGACAAGGGCGGGTTGGTTCCGTTCAGACCCACCTCGACTTGTCGAAGGAATTCGTTGGGAGCAGCTTCTGCTAGCGATCGCAGCAGGTAAGAAAGCGAAGACCAAATGTGCCAATCGTCGTTAGCTCTTGCAAGTAGTTGCTGGACGATTCGGTTCGAGCGATCCTGAGAGGTCATAACATTCGACCAATGGGTACTCTCACTTCTGGCGCCCATGAGAGCTACAGTATCCGCTAGTCCCTCGCGGAGTAGGCCGGAACAGGCCAAGGTCTTTCCAAGCAGACCCGCCATTATTCGCTGGCTTGGCTCTAATTCAAGAGCCGGATTTTTCTCACCCAGAACATCCAGAACGATCATTTCGAAGCGCTCCATGTCATCGCGTGTGAGATACCTTGAGAGGAGAGACCACGCATCTTCTTTTGAGACAAGCAGCCAGGTGTCCCCAGTGCGTCGCACTGGCGGATCAGCTTCGTTTGCCCATCGAGAAAGAACAGCGTTCACGTCTTCATAAGAGGTATTGGCGAGACGCGCGATGACTTTGCGGTCCCCTTCCTGTGTATCCTGCCAGGCTCCAACAAGCAGGGCAGGGAGAAGCGCCCGTGCTGACTCGGGCTTGGCCCATAAAGGTTGCTGAACTTCAGGAGTAATGGCAAGTTTGCGCCGCAAAGCCATAACACTGCGGCGAGCTAGGACAGCTAATTCAGTTACTCGTACCTCGGGAAGCCCCATTCCAACTAGCACCTCTTTTGTATGTGCGACCCGCAGCCTTGGGAGGTCGACTGTCGTAGATGACGTGCTATCATCTGTACCTAAGGGTAAGAAGATATGGTGCCCAGAGCGAACTGCACGTGTGATTGCATCCCCTACCTCGAATAGAGGCACCAGTATGAGCGGCGATTGTGAAGCACGTAAATGGTTCCAAGCGCGTTCGTCCTTGACAATGACCATTCTCGAAATATAGGGTAGCAGTTGCTCGGGTGGAAGCTGTTGGAGCGTTGCCGCCAAGAAGGCTACGGCTTCCTCCCGGGTGCTAGCTCTCACCGTGAGAGGAGAAGCGGATCCGCGGAGCCACTCATAGACTCTATTTACTGCATCATCCCGTCCAGTGGTGAGGAGTTTTGGGCTTACGGCAGGGCTGGTTGCTTCGGACCAATCTGACCAGAAACTTGTGATGTCCTCAGCCATCTCTGGATGCTTCCCTACCAGTAGTGACAACCAAACGTGAACAGCGGGAGCTAGGTCTAACCACTGCTCAAGATCATCAGCATCATAAGCTCGTACTTCACGCCAGATGCCTTCTTTTTGGCGCTCCCTTATCCACTTGTCTTTGCCACCCCATCGTCGAGGAGTCACAAATATGAATGTCGTTTTAGCTGGGTCCAAACCAAGGGGATCTTTGCGGCGCTTTTCATAGTCATCGTCTGCCTTGCCTTTGACATCACTGTTGACACCAAGCTCCCATACAGACGTGCCGTCGGGCACAAATGCATTACCCGTTTGCACAATAACAATACCGTCCCAGCCGCCAAGCTGAATGCCTTCATCAGCCGGAAAGCCGATGCGTTCGATACGTTCCACGGTGGCGTGAATTAGCCGACGTATCAGCAACGGCAGCTTATAACGGGCCATCTGAACGTTGGCCCAATGATTCAAGTCGCTAGCTTTAACAAGACTTTCAAGAGCCATTTTGATCCTAACCTCCGTGGCATAGTCGGCAAACAGGGCGTGCAGATTATATTCTCCATCTGTTCGACGTTGCACAAGCCCATGTTGAATAAGCCTGGAGAGGGACTCCTCAGCTTCTTCTTTAGTACACTCCCATATGGCTGCCACTGCTCCTATGTCCCAGGTTAGTCGCTCACCTCCAAAGACTGAGAGCAGGGCAAAACGTTTCCGGTCTATGCGTGCCAGCCTATTGACACTGATTCCTAGGATCCCTCTTAGGGAAACGGGCTCATCCTCCCTAAGTCCAAGTCGCCCTTCGATCTGTTCCAGATCTAGTCGGGACTGCTTACGTTCGGTTAACTCGTCTATCAGTTTGCGCATGCGAGACGGTATATCAGCTTCCGAAGCTAACAGGCGCCCTGCTAATGTAATAGCCAACGGATTGTATTCAAGCTTGTCGCACAGCCTTTCTAGATCCAGCGTACTTTCCCAAATTCCTTCGGGCACTAGGCGTCGTAAGAGGTCCACGGCTGATCCCTTATCCAGAACTCCTATTTGTAGGGAACGACTCCTGGTGGCAAGCCCATATGCCACAGGAGACTCGCGTGTAGTCAATAGAGTTCTACACTTGGGGCCGCCGATCATGAAATAAGCACCATCAGAAACCGACCAGACATCATCGACTATGAGCAGACTTTTACGTCGGAACAAAGCATCCTGCAGTTGCACCTTACACTCGAAGTTGCCTCTCTGGCTGCGCACATCCACCCCCAAAGCTTCACCCCACTTAACCATTTGTCCATGAATATCCGGAGATGGACCTAACGAAGCCCAAAGCACGCCGTCTGGAAATATCTCCTGGATACCTGCTTGCCGCCCAAATGCTAACGCAAGCGCCGATTTTCCTATTCCACTCATCCCTAGCAGCGTGAGCGGGGGCACATCCAGTGCATCAGGTTCGGACAGCATAAGCATTGACCGCATCGCGGCTAATTCGTGTTCGCGCCCAACCAGACCGTGTGCAGGCAATGCAGGCAAGAGATAAGGACCCAAGTACCGGGTATCGCCTGCCGCTGCTTTGCCACTCCGCCAATGCTTCGAGTGGGATTTCACGTCCGACCATGATTTTATGGGCGGTATACTGCTATCCCAATAATATCTCCCGCGCACGGTTTCGAGCTGCCTATGTAGTGCTTCTTTGTGCTCGGTACTCTCGCCTTCCAAGCTCGGATGCTCCGTAGCCAGTACCATCAGGGTAGCCAGGTAACCGAATGGCGGAGTTACGGTTCCATCCTCGTATCGCGACACGGTGGTACGATGTATGTTCATGTACCTGGCCGCCTCCGTTTGTGAGCTGAAGAGCAACTTCCGCAGCTGGTAACAATAGTCGGATAGCTGATCGGTTACTGAGGGCTCGTTCGGTATCATTCCTATCATGTAATCCCCACGTTTTCAAGAAAAGCGTGCGCACGTGTGCAGCACCATGTTTCATAATCTGGATGTACAATTCGAACTTTGTACGCAAGGCTCGGACGTACGCCTCACGCAATAAAGGGAATGCCCGCTCACTTTTGCAGGGCGGCCGGGCAAATCCTCATGACCCGCGTAGTGACGTTCCACCATGGAGCGTCACTTTTGGCGTTTTCGGCCTAAAGAGGCTGCGCCGAAGCGCCATGTTCGGAGTAGCATGGCGTGGCAGTGGGCCACGCCATGCCATACCCTTGAGCCTCGGTGCCGTCAGAACTGCCTACTACGGTGCGCGGGCGCCGGGTCTGCCACGTTCAGGCTCGGCGCGTTTGTTTCGCCTGTCGAGCGTCCTAGCGGTATTCTGCTGCCTGCGCTGCCGAGCCCATCTCCGGATGCGACGATAGAACCGTACGGCGAGGGCACTGACAACGAGTATCGTGAGACCCACTAGCACTGGTAGTATGTAGTTAAGCCACACCCAGTGGAGGTCATTCATACCGGCCTTGCCTCCTTTCTGAGGCAAAGGGCTTGGGTGGGCTTTGTACGCTGTTTATCGGCTGACGGGCACTGAGGTGCGGCCTTTTACGCGAGACTGCCTAAACAGAATATAGCAAAGCCCGGACTCCTTCGCCTCCGCAATTCTGTGGAGCGCTCGCTCACTTTTGCAGGGCGCCGAGCATCTCCAGTTGACCCGACCACACCCAGAGGTGTGATGCGCCTAGTATATCACCCACCTGTTTGCAGCACAAGGGTTTTGTCAGGGCAAGAAAAGAAGATTTATGCATGCAAGTCACCGTTGAGTTGTGACCAAAATGTGACCAAAACGGGAAATGGGAGCCAAATGGCCCCCATTTCGTGCTCGAAATCAGAACGAAATATCTATTAGTGCCGAAGGTGGGACTCGAACCCACATGGGGCTACCCCCACTCGCTTTTGAGGCGAGCGCGTCTGCCATTCCGCCACTTCGGCGTCCTACAAACTAAGACTTGAGATCAATCGCTACCGGCAGCGACTCGGCTTCCCAGCCGGTTGTGTGCACCCTGTCGCGACCGTAGTACTTCTTCACCACCAGGCTGCGCGTCAGTTGCTCTTCTGTCAGGTCAGTTACTACTCTACCTAGTCCGCGGAACTCTCGGCTCTTGATGCGCACCTGCACAGCCGGGTTGGCTCCGATGTTCTTCACCCAGTCGGCCCGTTCGCGCCCACCTGCCAGCATGTAGAGCTTCGCACTGTCTGGCTGCGCGGCGAACCATATCTCTATGGTATGCGCCCGGCCCGTTTTACGCCCGGTAGTCGTCAGGTAGCAGTACTGCTCCCCTGCCAGCGAATCGATCTCAGTCACTCCCATATATTATACCTCATGCGTCCTGGGGGATCAATCGGATGCTTCATATGCCGATCCGATGGCAGACGACGCACAGTGGACTACTGCTGATAAGCGATACTGGCGCATGACGATTATGATACGTCGCCTGCCAGCACGCGGCGCTCCGTGCCGGCGTCCGTCTTCACAATCAGCGCGCCATCAGAGTCTATTCGCATGGCCGTGCCGGTGATCATGCCACCTGGTTCGTTCACGGTTACTCTCTTACCCAGCGTCTCAAGCGCATCGGCCCATGCCTGGAAGGTGGGTTGCATCTGACCGTCCTGTAAAGCCAGGTAGCAAGCTTCTAATTCCTCCAACACCAGGGCAAGCAAAGCCGCGCGATCGATTTCATGGCCCAACTCCGCTGAGAGGGATGTAGCTGTGGCCTGCATTTCTCCGAAGCTTTCTGTAGGTAGATTGACGTTTATCCCGAAACCTACTACCGCGAAGGCCCACTCACCCCCGTTGAACTCGCTCTCGCACAGCACGCCCGCCACCTTACTGCCATTCACAAGCACGTCGTTGGGCCATTTGATTGCGGATTGCGGTCGCCCAGAGGGCACCCGGATTGGGGATTTTGTGCCGGTAATCTGGTTTATACCGTCCAACGTCCAACGTCCAACATCCACCGTCAGTTTTCGTATGGCGCCGAGGATCGCCAGGGAAGCGGCAATCGTCAGATAGAACCCTTGACGTGGTGGGAAGCGTGGGCGCAGTAGGACCGAGCAGAGGATACTGCTGCCCGGTGGGGCCGTCCAGGTGCGGCCAAGCCTCCCCCTGCCGCGCACCTGCTCTTCGGCCAGTATCACCAACCCTTCGGGTGCGCCCTGTCTACCCGCCTCGCGTACAAGGTCGTTGGTAGACCCTACCTGCGGGTGAAGTTGCATCCGCTTCCCCAACAACAATGTGCCAAGCTTCGCCTGTATACTATCGACAATATAATCTGCCACTAATCCCCAACCCCTATCCCAGCCCCTATCCCCCGAACGTCACCACTTCCTTACCCCTGAGCCTATCCTCTATCCTCCCCGCGATGATGTTCAGGTGCTCCGGCTTCTGTACGAAGTCCATCTGGTCGGTGGCGATAGTCAGCACCGGGCAGAGGTTGAAGCCGACTACCCACTCGTCATATAGCTTGTTCAACTGGCCCAGGTATTCGGGTTTGATGTTGCGCTCGAAATCGCGGCCACGGAGGCTTATGCGTTGTAGGAGCGTATCGACAGAAGCCTGCAAATAGACTACCAGGTTGGGCGGCGGCAGGAGGAGAGCGACGGACGTGTACAGGTCCCAATAGGAGGTCCAATCGCGCTCGCTGATTAGTCCCTGGCGGTAGAGATTGCGGGCGAATATCTCGGCGTCTTCGTACACCGTTCGGTCCTGTAGGACCGACGTCGGATGCTCCATCAGGGCGCGGTGGTCGTGTAGCCGACGCGAGAGGAAGAAGACCTGCGAGTGGAAGCTCCAGGCTTTCATGTTCTTATAGAAATCCGCCAGATAAGGATTCTCTACAACCGTCTCGAAGAACGGCTCCCAACCCAGGCGTTGGGCCAGCAGAGTCGTGAGGCTCGATTTGCCCACGCCGATGTTGCCCGCGACCGCGACGAAGTATTTTTGCATTAGAGCCGCTCCCACTCCTCTCTACTGATGCCCGCTTGCCGTAATATTCGGTTGAGCAAGTCACGGCTGATATCGCCGGAGTGAGGGTTAGGGATAGCCAGCCGCACTTCGCCCCTTGTCATATATTGGTGCTTCCCTCCAACAAAAGGTCCGCTGAAGCCTAACTCTTTCAGATAGCGCACTAGGTCTTGACGCGCAATCGCGCCAATACGAGGCATCAGGCGGCATCCTGGCCGGTAGTTAGCTCTATTCCACCCACAGGTGGCAGTCTATGCCCTAGTTGGAGGCCCAGGACAATCCAGCCTTCAAGCACTTCCTGCAACTGTTCTCGGCATTCCTCTAATATTGGAGCATTCGCATATACACCCTGTAAACCAGGTATCTCTCCATAGAAGCTGTTATCCTCTAACATCTCATAATGGGCTTTATGCATGGCGGCATTGATGTACTCTGTTAGCACCTGTGACCTCCTGGCGATCTGATAGGCATTTTGCACATCTTATAACTCAAACCAATAGGGCAGCAACTCTCTCAACGTTTTCACCAGCTTCTTCTCGCGGGTCTTGGGCGAGTTGATCATAATCACGCGCAGATCGCCTGCTTTGCCGTCGCCTTGTTTGGCGGCCCTGGCATACATCTCCGACAACAACTGGCGGCACATCCCACAGGGCCTGCATGGCGAGTCGCCGGTGCCTACGACTGCTATCGCCACGAAATCGGCCCACTGCTGACCGTCGCTGATAGCCTTGCCCACGGCTACACGCTCCGCGCATATACCCGATGGATAGGCCTGGTTCTCTACGTTGCAGCCTCCGTATATCTTACCATCGCGGGTCAGCAGTGCCGCGCCTACTTGGTAGTGCGAGTAAGGCGCGTATGCGTGCTCTCGCGCCGCGATTGCTGCGGTAAGTAGAGCATCGTCAGCGATGCTCGAATCAATCATAAACGGTGTCCTCGTCATCCTCCGTTGGCGTCTTGCGCACTATCGAGAGCTGTTTGAGCCTCGCGCCCTCCGTGTTGAGCACGCTGATCACGTAATCTCCGATCTCTCGCTGGTCGCCCGGCCTCGCTATTCTCCCTAACTGCTCGTACACGAACCCGCCTATAGTATCCGAGTCTTCCGCCTCCCAGTTCGTGCCGAGCAGATCATTGATGTCGTCCAGGGGCAGGCGGGCGTCCACTTTGATCTCATTCTCGCTGATCCGCTCGACCATCTGCGGCTCTACGTCGTACTCGTCCTGTATCTCGCCCACGATCTCCTCGATCAAGTCTTCGATTGTGACGAGGCCTGCTGTGCCGCCGTATTCGTCCACAACTATCGCCATGTGCATGCGGCTTTTCTGTAGGTCTCGGAGTAGCTCGCTTACTTTCTTGGTTTCGGGTACGTAGAAGACCGGGCGCATAACCTTCACAACCGGTTGCTCGCCGCTGCCGGTCCTCAGCATTTTTATCATGTCGAGGGCCGTGGCTACGCCCACTATAGTGTCGATAGTCTCTTTGTAGATAGGCAGGCGGGTGTGCCCCGACCGCAACGCCCTGTCTGCCGCTTCGTCTATCGTGGCCGAGTCTTCCACAGAGACGATATAGGTGCGAGGCACCATCACCTCGCGTACTACCGTATCTCCGAACTCGAATATGGAGTGGATCAACTCCTCCTCTTGCTGCTGGATCACTCCCTCTTTCTCGCCCACGTCTACCAGCATACGCATCTCTTCCTGGGTCACGAACGGCCCGGCGGGCGCTGTGCGGCCACCTAATACGCGTACGAACGGCATCGCTACCAGCCCGGCCACAGCCACAAGTGGGGTGATTATCCGGCGAATCCAGTTTATTGGGCCGAATAGAAGGATGGCGGTGCGCTCTGGGTTGCGGACGGCGAGGGCTTTAGGCACGGCTATACCGAACACCAGCACAACCATACCCACGGCGACCAACACCAGCAGGTGCACCCACCAACCGGCAACGTTGCGCGTGATGTATAGCGCCAGCCACCCTATGGCGAGCAGGGAGATGGTGTTGACAAATAGGAGCGTGGCGGGGAAGCGTTGGGGATTATCCAGCAGGTTCTTGATCGCCTGGGCGCGGGGCACGCCCCCTTCCAGCAACTGCCTCAACCGCAAGGCCGAGATGTTAGTGAGAGCGGTCTGCACCGCCGACGAGAGGGCGATCAAAAAGAGGCATAGCAAAGCTACAATCAATGCTATCCAACTGTCAGGCTCCAATAAGGTGTGGAACTCCTACTAAATTGCCGAGTTTTGAGT
>JBAURA010000169.1:0-3936 GCA_049580985.1 Chloroflexia bacterium | reverse complement strand
GTTGTAGGTGGGGCAGACGGGCAGGCAGGCCCCACACCTGATGCAGGCCAGCAGGTTGTCGTAGTCGGGGGAGTCTTCCTGGCCTTCCCAGCGCGGGTGGGCTGTGGGTGGGGTGCCGAGGGGGATGGTGGCCGAGTCTAGCGCGCCCTTTAGCAGTAGTTCAAGGGGCGTTAGCTCTGTTTGTGCTTGCTCCATGATTGGAATTATAACATTTGGGGACGAGTGACGAGTGACGAGTGACGAGTGACGGTTGTCAGTTGTCAGTTGTCGGTAGCGGTAGGCTGTATAATTAACGGATATATTGAATTTAAAGGTTGCGGATCTGATTGGCTATTTTGAGATATTTTCTTACAACGCTTGTGCTCGTGTTTGCGTGCTTGCTGGCCCTGGTGGCCTGCGATGGGGATGCGCCTGTCGCGCCGGAGGGAGTGCCTAGCGTCGCGCCGGGGCTGACGCAGGGGCCTACGCAGGTGGCTGCCGTGCCTACGGCTGTTAGCTCTCCTACGGCTACGTCTATTCCGAGGGTTAAGAAGGGCGAGGAGGTGACGGCTTTGCGGGCGCTTGGGCAACTGCGGGGAGATGCGCTGGTGTGGCAGAAGGATGCAATGTTCGTGATGCTGGCTAACGTCAAGCCTGGGCAGGAAGGGCGGCTGCTGGGGATGGCCTTGAGCGACCCGGACTTGAGCGACCCTACGCCTGGGGGCAAGGGGGGTAACTGGGTGTTGCTTGCGGCTTCTCCGTCGGTGGAGGGGGTTGTGGCGCTGGACCTGGATGGGGGTAAAATCGACCTGGTGGCGGAAGGCAAGGTATCTGCTTCCTTACTTGCTCAGCTTACCGGGCCAGGGGTAGCGGGAGCGGGGATGGCCGATCTTGATGTGTCCAGCCTGGTGGACTCGGATGCTATAGTGAAGAAGGCTGGAGAAGTGGGTTCGGCGCATGGTATGAGCATGGCGTTGCTTGCGCCGTCGCGGCTTGGCCTGGGGCCGCTCTTTGGGGAGGAAGAGGAGGGGCGATTGCCTGAGGTAGTGTACCAGGTGTTCGCGCCGGAGCCTGCGCCGGATGTAGTCTTCCTGGATGGGGTGACGGGAGCGCGGTTGGGTGAGGACGCGCCATGAACAGGTTGGTGACGTGGATTTGGGCCAGGCTGCCGGTGAAGGGGAGGGTACGCAGTGGCATCGTCTGGTGGCTCAGCCCGAAGTACGTAGTGGGGGTGAGCGGGTTGGTGCGAGACGACGAGGGGCGAGTGTTGCTGTTGAAGCATACGTACAGGGGGAACAAGCCGTGGGGTTTGCCGGGGGGAGGATTGAGGCCGGGGGAGAGCCTGGAGGAGTGTTTGCAGCGCGAGGTGCTGGAAGAGACGGGGATGCGCGTGGAGGTGGTGGCGATGCTGTCGGGGGCGGCGCACTACGACAGGCGGCTGGTCGATATGATCTTCTCGTGCAGACTGCTGCCGGGCGAGAGCCTGGAGAGGTTCAAGCCGAACGCGGAGGTGGAGGAGGCGGGCTTTTTCCACGTGCACGAGCTACCGTCGGGAATATCGTCGGGCCAGAGGATGCTGATTGGGGTAGCGCTGGCGCAGGCGGAGGAGAGGGAGGGGAGGAGTAAAACGTAAGGACGGTGGACGGTGGACGGTGGACGGTAGATGGTGATAAGTTGACATAAATCTGCTCTGCTCACTTAAGGAGTTTCCATAAGCAGAACAGATTCTCATGCTGGGAACTTACCTACCACGGAACCTCCTTTAAGTGTGAGGTTAGGTTTGTCCTCATACTGGCTCTTGCCCTAGCGGATTCTTCGCTTCGCTCAGAATGACAAGCCCTCCGTTGGTTCACTTACCCCACCTTCTGTCCTACCAGGCATTCTTTTTTATTCATCAGCCTTACGCCTCGACGCCTGTGGTTTGGAACCTGGGGAGGATGTCCAGGACGCTGGCGCACATTTCGTAGCGGCCGAAGGAGGGCATTAGATAGACGCCTGCGTAGCGCGAGTGGGCGTATTGCAGGATCTCCTGGGCCATTTCGAGGCCAGCCTGGCGTCCGTTGGGGCCGGCTTCGTACATCTTGGCGAGGACGAACTCCGGGATGACTATGCCGGGGACTTCGTTGTGGAGGAACTCGGCGTGCTTCCAGCTTTGGAGGGGGAGGATGCCGAGGATGACGTTGGCGTTGAAGTCTTTTACGTGGTCGAGGGTGCGGGCCACGAGATCGAGGTCATAGACGGGCTGGGTCATCACGAAGTGCGCGCCTGCCTCCAGTTTCTGGGCGAGGCGGTCCTTCTCGATAGGGAGGTCGCGGGCGGTGGGGTTGAAGGCGCAGCCTATCAGGAAGTCGGTGGTGCCGCCGATGGAGTTGCCCGCCAGGTCTTCGCCCCGGTTGAGCTTGGTGATGAGCTTGATCAAGCCTATGGCGTCAATGTCGAAGACGGCGGAGGAGCCGAGGCGATCCACGGGGTTGGGGGCGTCGCCTGTGAGGGCGAGGATGTGGCGCAGGCCCATGGAGTGCGCGCCCAGTAGCTCGGACTGGATGCCCATGAGGGTGCGGTCGCGAGTGGTGAAGTGGGGGATAACGGTCATGCCGGTGCGACCAAGGACCTGGTAGCAGACGGCGAGGGCGCTCATGGAGGCGCGGCCAAGGGCGCTGTCGGTGACGTTGACGGCGTCCACGCCTTTGCGCAGGAGCATCTCGGCACCGGCGAGCACTTTGGCGGGGTTGATGCCGCGTGGTGGGGCCAGCTCTACGCTCACGACGAATTCTTTTCCTAGCTTCCAGCCGAACGACCCGGCCTGGCTGTGGGCCGATATGCGCTCCTCGCTCACCTCAAGGGGAGCGGCTTCGCGGAGCATGGGGGCTTCGGCTTCGGGGGTGCGGAGAGGGCTGGTGACGACGGTGGACGGTGGACGGTGGACGGTGGATGGAGCGCTAGCGTCTACCGTCGGCGGTCTACCGTCTACCGTCGCCCGCAGGGCTTCGGCCAGGGCCCTGATGTGGGCTGGGGTGGTGCCGCAGCAGCCGCCGAGGATCTTCGCGCCGCCTTCGAGCATGCGGAGGGCGAAGTTCGCCATGTACTCTGGAGTGGAAACGTAGACTACGCGGTTGTTGACGGTTTCGGGCCAGCCTGCGTTGGGCTGGGCGGAGATGGGGAGGGTGGCGTGCGATACCATGTCGGCGATCACGCGGGACATGCGCTGGGGGCCGGTGGAGCAGTTGGCCCCTATGACGTCGGCTCCAAGCTGTTGGAGCGCCTTCACGATCTCCTGGGGGGTGTTGCCTACCTGGGTGCGGCCATCCTCCTCGAAGGTCATCTGGGCGACCAGGGGGAGGTCGCACGCTTCGCGGGCGGCGATAAGGGCCTGGCGCATCTCTTCGAGGTCGCGGAAGGTCTCCAGGATGATGAGGTCAACGCCGCCTTCGAGGAGAGATTCGATCTGCTCGCGGAACATGGAGCGGGCTTCCAGGCCGGAGATGAGGCCGACCGGCTTGATCGGCTTGCCGAGGGGACCGACGGCCCCGGCTACCATCACGGGCATACCGATCACTTCGCGCACTTCGCGGGCCAGGCGCGCGCCCCGCATGTTGATGCGCTTGACTTTGTCGGCCAGGTCGAAGGAGGCTAGCTTGAAGCGATTGGCTCCGTAGGTGTTGGTCTCGATGATCTCGGCCCCGGCTTTGATGTACGCCTCGTGTACGCGGCGCACCAAATCAGGGGCGGATAGGTTGCATTCGTCGAAGCAACTATTGGCGGGCACGCCCATCGAGTAGAGCATAGTGCCCATCGCGCCGTCGCAGATGATGGGGGCTTGCTCGCCCAGGCGGGCCAGGAAGGGGTGAAGTTGGGTTTGCGTCATGTTCGCCTCATTTGAGTGCGGAGTGCGGAGTGCGGAATGCGGAATACCGGCATTTATGCTAATATCGTTCGTTTATTCCGCATTCCGCATTC
>JBAURA010000168.1:0-1977 GCA_049580985.1 Chloroflexia bacterium | reverse complement strand
GGGCAGGGCACCCACAAGGGGTGCCCCTACGATCCGTCTGCTTCTGATCTGAACCGTTACGAAGATTTCCACAATTTGACAACGGGAGAACCAGGGTTTATAATCCTGCCCTCAACAGCCCAAAGCTTGCCGGTAGCCATCTACCGGCACATAGCAGGTGAGCAGGTACAATCGAACAAGCACGACCATTCCATCTTTATGCGATTGGAACTGGTCTGTTTCCGTTTACCAGGCGGGAGAGGAGGAAAAGTCTAGAAACCACCCATATCAGCGCCCCCGCAACCCGCCCACACAGGAAGAACCTGATCGACTTACGTATCACGTATCACGTATCACGTACATGGAGGGGAGGGACACATATGGCAGCTAGAGCAGACGCGGAGCGCGGTAACGTAGCAGACAGCGATAACCCCATCGCGCGCTACTTTGAGTTTTCAAGATACAACGTAACCCTGGGCAGCGAAATCATGGCGGGGCTGACCACATTCCTGGTCATGGCCTACATCGCCTTCGTCAACCCCGGCATCCTCACCACCTTGCCCGACAGCGCCGGGCTTCAACTGGAGTTCAACAGGGTCGTCACAGGCACCTGCTGGGTAGCGAGCATCCTGTGCATCCTGATGGGCGTCTACGCGAGGCGGCCCTTCGCCATGGCCCCCGGCCTGGGCCTCAACGCCGTGGTAATGTTCCAGTTGGTCGCCGGGCAGGGGCTCACCTGGGCGCAGGCGTTCGGTATCGTCGTCCTGGAAGGCGTGATCATCACGATCCTGGTGCTGACCAGGTTCCGCCAGGCGATCATGGACGCGGTGCCGATGAACCTCAAGCGAGCCATCGCGGCGGGCATCGGCCTCTTCATTCTCTACATCGGCCTCAACAACGGCGGCATCGTCGCCGGCAACCCCGGCTATGCTACGAACCCCACGGTACCGCCCGTGGCCCTCGGCAACTTCGCCACCCCCACCATCCTGGTGACTATCTTCGGCCTGTTGTTGATGGCCTGGCTGCACGTGCGCGGCCAGAAAGCGGCCATCCTGATAGGCATACTGGGCGCGACGGTGTTCGCCGTCATCCTCAACTACATCTACATAGGCACAAGTGGCACGGCTATCTTCAACCCGGGTATAGGCGTCCTCCCATCAAGTGTAGTCCAGGTGCCGGACATGCCCTACTTCTTCATACCCGACCTCACCCCCTTCACGACCCAACCGATCACCAGCACCCTCGCCACCTTCTCCATCATGCTCAGCGACTTCTTCGATACGATGGGCACCCTGGTGGGCGTGGGCCTGCTGGCGGGCTTCCTGACCGCCGACGGCAAGCTGCCTGAGGTAGAGAAACCCCTGCTCGTCGACTCCCTCGGCCCCATCGTCGGCGGCACGCTCGGCGCGAGCAGCGCGACCACCTATATCGAGTCGGGCGCGGGCGTATCGCAGGGCGGGCGCACCGGCCTGGTAGCCATCACGGTCGGCGTCCTCTTCTTGCTCGTCCCCTTCTTCACACCCATCATAGGGATCGTACCCGCGCAAGCCACAGCCCCAGCGCTCATCATGGTCGGCTTCTTCATGCTCGCCTCCCTCAAAGACGTGGACTGGGGCGATTTCAAAGAGGCCTTCCCCGTGCTGATCACCATGATCGCCATGCCTCTAACCTACTCCATCACGAACGGCATCGGCCTCGGCTTCATACTCTTCACCCTCATAATGGTCTTCTCCGGCAGGATGGGCAAGATCCACCCGCTCATGTGGCTGGTGAGCATAGCCTTCGTCATCTACTTCATGTCTCAGCTGATACGAGATTGGATCGGGGTTAGCTAACGCTAAAGTCGCAAAAACCCGTAGGGGCACCCCTTGTGGGTGCCCTCTTTATGTGCCCCGATCTCTACCACAACCAAGGCGCCCACAAGGGGCAATAGTGTCGCGGTAATCCTGTAGGGGCGGGTCCCCGTGCCCGCCCTCTTTCCTGACCCCGATCTTGAAC
>JBAURA010000167.1:0-2150 GCA_049580985.1 Chloroflexia bacterium | reverse complement strand
TGGGTTTATCAAGTAAAGCTTCGTGATCTCTGTGCCTCTGTGTCTCTGTGGTTTGGTTGTCGTCAGACGTCTACTTTGATGTGGAGTTCCCGCAACGCCCTGTCGGGAACCGGGGAGGGCGCGTCTGTCATCAGGTCGCGGGCCTGGGCCGTCTTGGGGAAGGCTATGACCTCGCGTATGTTGTTTTCGCCTGCCAGGAGCATGACGATGCGGTCGATGCCGGGGGCGATGCCTCCGTGTGGGGGCGCGCCATACTCGAATGCGTCGAGCAGGTGGCCGAAGCGGGCCTGGGTTTCCTCGTCCGAGTAGCCCATGAGCTTGAAGACGGCTGCCTGCTGGTCTCGATCATGGATACGTATGGAGCCGGTGGAAAGCTCGAAGCCGTTGCATACTACGTCGTAGGCGGCGGCGCGAACGTTCGCCGGATCAGTGGTGAGCAGGTGGGCGTCCTCAGGCATGGGGGCGGTGAACGGGTGATGGACGGCGTCCCAGCGGCCTTCGGCTTCGTTCCACTCAACGAGGGGTGGATCTATTATCCAGGCGAAGGCGAGCAGGTTGTCATCCAGCAGGTTCAGCTTGCGGCCCATGTCGGTACGCAGTCTACCAAGCACGTCTCGTGCCACGCTGGTGGAGTCGGCGACGATGAGGAGGAGATCGCCTGCTTCAGCGCCGGTGGCCGAGATGATAGCGGAGATTTGTTCGGGGGTGAGGAACTTGGCGGCGGGGGAGCGTACCTGCCATGTGTTGTCGGCGTCCTGGGATTCGACGGCCATCCAGACGAGGCCCTTCGCGCCGTAGCGTTTGGCGGTGTCGGTGAGGTCGTCTAGCTCGCGGCGGGCCCAATGGGCCGAGCCGTGGACACGTATGCCCGCGACGAGGCCGTTGTTGGCGAGGGTGGAGTTGAAGACGGTGAAGGCGCTATCGCGGGCGGCTTCGGAGAGGTCGGTGATCTCCATGCCGAAGCGGATGTCGGGCTTGTCGTTGCCGTACTTCGCTATCGATTCCGCGTAGGTGAGGCGGGGGAAGGGGCGGGTCTGGATGCGCTTGTCGGAGGTGGCGGGGACTAGCTCTACGAGGAGACCTTCGATCAGTTGGAGGATGTCCTCGCGCTCGATGAAGCTCATTTCGAGGTCAAGCTGGGTGAATTCGGGCTGGCGGTCGGCGCGGAGGTCTTCGTCGCGGAAGCAGCGGGCGATCTGGAAGTAGCGGCCCATGCCGGCGACCATGAGGAGTTGTTTTAGCTGCTGGGGTGATTGGGGGAGGGCGTAGAACTCGCCTGGGTGGACGCGGCTGGGAACGAGGTAGTCGCGAGCACCTTCGGGGGTGGACTTGAAGAGGATGGGGGTCTCGATTTCGAGGAAGCCGCGAGCGTCGAGGTAGTCGCGGATGAACTTGATGACGCGATGGCGTAGCTCCAGGTTGCGCTGCAACTTGGGGCGGCGGATGTCGAGGTAGCGGTATTTGAGGCGGAGCATCTCGTCGGCGTCGGCACCGCCGGCGATCTCGAAGGGCATAGGTTTGGCGCGGTTGAGGATGGTGACGGTGTCGGCGGCAACTTCTATGTCGCCGGTGGTGAGGTTGGGGTTGACGCGGTCGGCCCCGCGCGCGTGGACGATGCCTTCGACGCGGAGGACGTACTCGGAGCGGGCTTCCTCGGCTATGCGGTGGGCGGCGGGATTGGATTCGCGGTTGAATACGACCTGGGTGAGACCCCAGCGGTCACGGATGTCGATGAAGATGAGCGCGCCCTGGTCGCGGCGGCGGTGGACCCAGCCGTTTAGTTGGACGGCCCGCACGGCGTCGGCGGCGCGTAGCTGGCCGGCGGTGACTTTAGTGTATTGGCGTGCTTCTGTATGAGATTGCATGTAATAGGGGTTCCTCTCCCTGGATAGGTTTTGGGATGTTAGCTGTGATCTTACCACAGGGATGGGGGGTTGTCCAGAAGTGAGGTTCGCAGAGGAAATTTGGATTTTGGATTTTGGAATGCTAGGAGGAAATTCACCGCAGAGAACGCAGAGGACGCGGAGGCTATTTAGTTTTGGGTTTTGAGTTATTAGTTTGTGGCATGTGGGGATAGGGTGCATGGGGCTGTGGGGTCCTATGCACCCTGTTCCTTTGGTTTCCTTGTGTATTTGGTTGTTGCCGGGCAG
>JBAURA010000166.1:0-3216 GCA_049580985.1 Chloroflexia bacterium | reverse complement strand
CGTCTTGATCAACGTAGACTTGCCCGCGCCGTTAGGCCCTATCACCCCCACCATCAGTCCCCACCCGATCTCCAGGTCGGTGTGAGCCAGCACAAGCGTCTTATCGTACCCAACCGTCACATCCAGGAGCCGCGCGGCAGGCGCACCCTGCTGCGTCTGCGTCCTTTCCACGCCCTCAGCCAATTGATACTTGGTATCCATAGCCCACATTATAACCCAAAGCTCCCCGATCTGTAACCCGCCTGGGTATACATCCCGTCAGGGTATTGGTATGCCCTAACAGGCGTCCTCTCATGTCTTCCGAACCAATTAGATAGGAGCTATTATGCGCTGGCACCCCACCCTACCATTGAAACGCTGCCTGGTGGGCGTCTTTCTCTTCCTTATGCTTGCTTCGGCTATTATCGTAACTATAGGCCCCGTCTCGGCGGGAGCGCCCACCTCGCTGGCGCCCCGTAGCAACACGGTGGCAGGCGGCTGCCCTGTACCGAGCTTCAACCCACCCGTCAGCTACCCGGTCGGCTCGAACCCCGTCGGCTCTGCCGTGGGCGACTTCAACGAGGATGGCAATCTCGATCTCGCCCTCGCCCGCTACGCTGCCGGCGACGTCGCCATCCTGCTGGGCAACGGCTCCGGCGGCTTCGGCGCGCCCACCACCTTTGGTGCCGGCACAGGCACCTCCGGCCTCGCCGTGTCCGATTTCAACCACGACAACAACCTCGACATAGTGGCCGCCAACTTCCTGTCGAACAACGTCTCCGTCCTCCTCGGCAACGGCAACGGCACCTTCGGCGCGGCCACCAACTACGACGTAGAGAGCGACACCCGTTCAGTGGCCGTGGGTGACTTCAACGAGGACACCCACCCCGACCTCGCCGTCGCTAACACGTTCGACAGCGTCGTATCCGTCCTCTTCGGCAATGGCTCCGGTGGCTTCGGCCCTCGCACCAACTTCACGACAGGCGCTAACGCCGACGCAGTCACGGTAGGCGACTTCAACGCCGACAACAACCTCGACCTGGCCGTAGCCAACGCCGGGGCCGACAACGTATCCATCCTGCTCGGCAACGGCGCTGGCGGCTTCGGCACGCACACCGACTTCGCGGTTGGCGAGAACCCCAGGTCCGTAGCCACCGCCGACTTCGACGGCGACGGCAACCTCGACCTCGCAACCGCCAACAACGACTCGGACGATGTGTCCGTCCTCCTCGGCAACGGCAACGGCACCTTCGGTGCAGCCACCAGCTACAGTGTCGGCTCGCTGACGTACTACGTTGTCATAGCCGACTTCAACGGTGATACGATGCCCGATCTGGCGGTAGCCAATACCTTCTCCAGCAGCGTTACCGTCCTGCAAGGCAACGGCTCCGGCGGCTTCACCAACGTGGCTACCCTCACCGGCTTCTCCCAGCCTTACTCGGTGGTGGCAGGCAACTTCAACAACGACACGCGCCCCGACATCGCCGCTCCCAACGCCGCTTCCGCCTCGGCCACAATTCGCATCAACACCTGCGGCATCGCAACCCCTACCCCCACCCCTAATCCTGACACCTGCGTGGCGCCAAGCTTCGCCTCCCCTACCAGCTTCCCGCTAGGAGTTGACCCTACAGATATCACCACCGCCGACTTCAACAACGACGGCAATCCGGACCTCGCGGCGGCCAGCACCGGGGCCAGCGACATTTTGATACTCCTCGGTAATGGCTCAGGTGGCTTCGGCACGGCGACTCCGGTGCCGGTCTTCGAGTTCCCAGGCACAATCAGGGCTGCCGATTTCAATCACGACAACAATGCAGATCTGGTTGCAGGGACCGGCAGTAGCGAGACCAACAATCTGGCCGTGCTCCTGGGGAACGGCGCGGGCGGCTTCGGCTCTCCACTCCTCCTCACCGCCGGCAGTGGGGTCTCCGACTTGAGCGTAGCCGACGTCAATCACGACACCCACCCCGACATCGTCGCGTCCAATTTCGGCGGACATAGTGTTACTGTACTGCTCGGCAACGGCACAGGCGGCTTCGGATCGCCCACCGGCTTCCCGGCGGGCACAAATCCCTGGGGGCTGGGCGTAGCCGACCTCAACGGCGACACCCACCTTGACGTGGCCGTCGTAAACTTCGATCCCGGCAACCTAACCGTGCTGCTTGGCAACGGCTCCGGCGGCTTCGGAGCGCCGACCAGCTACCCGGTGCCGGGCGGCACTCTCCGCCCACTCGCCCTAGCCGACTTCGACCGCGATGGCGATCCCGATGCCGCCGTCGGCAACGGCACAAATACGAGCGTGTCGATCATGCTCAACAACGGCTCAGGCGCGTTCGGCGCACCCACCGACTACCCCCTTGGAGGAGCTCCCTTCACGATCATCACCCCCGACCTCAACGGCGACGGCAACCCGGACATCGCCCTTGTAAGGAATTTCCTCTCAAGTCTCTCCGTGATGTACGGCAACGGCTCCGGCGGCTTCGGCACGCCTGTCCACTACAATATAGGCTCCAACCCCAGAGGGATCACCTCTGGTGACTACAACCGCGACAACGGCCTCGACCTGGCGGCTAGCGTCACGGGGACAGACAGCGTGGCTGTTCTCCTCAACAACTGTCGCCCAGACGTCACCGTCACGCCCACGCAAACTGCGGCCAGCACCGCCACAGGCACTTCCACCGGCAACACCCCCACCCGCACGGCTACCTCCGGCGGCACCGCCGTCGGCACAACCACAAGCACACCCACCCGCACCTCCACCGTCGCGCCAAGCGTCACCGCCACGGTCTGCACGATCCAATTCAGCGATGTGCCCACCGACCATACCTTCTACGCCAACATCCGCTGCCTCGCCTGCCAGGGCATCCTGAACGGCTATGATGACGGCACCTTTAGGCCGGGCAACCTCGTCACGCGCGGCCAGCTATCCAAGATAGTGGCTAACGCCGCAGGCTTCACCGAACCCACCGGCTCACAGCAATTCGAGGACGTGCCACCGGGCCATACCTTCTACGACTTCATCTGGCGGCTAGCCAACAGGGGCTACATCTCAGGCTACCCGTGCGGCGGCCCTGGCGAGCCGTGCGTGCTACCCGGCAACATGCCTTACTTCCGCCCCAACGCCAACATCACCAGGGGCCAGATCTCTAAGATAGTGGCGAACGCGGCTGGCTTCACCGAACCCACCGGCTCACAGCAATTCGAGGACGTGCCACCGGGCCACACCTTCTACGACTT
>JBAURA010000165.1:0-7738 GCA_049580985.1 Chloroflexia bacterium | reverse complement strand
CGCCCTGCCCTGCGCGTCCACGCCAACCCCCCGCGCCTCGCTCAGGCCCGCGTCGGCTCCCAGGAGCGCATCAGCCTTCACTCCCTCGGCGGCCGGAGGCGGAGGCGCGATGTTGGGCACCGACGAGGGCGCGGTCACTTCGTCCACATTCCACATACGCTTGAGAGGGCGTAGCACGGTAGGAGGCACGATGGCGCGCTCGGCGCCACCCGGCGGCGTCCAGTACCACTCGATGCCGCCTCCCTGCCCGCCCTGCCAGGTATATCGTATGTCAACGCTATGCTCACCCGCCGTGAGGGTCACGGGATTCTGCCCAGCAACCACGCCCTGGTTGCCGACGATAGACACGCCGTCGATCAGCATAAGGCTGGGGCCGGTCGATTCGAGACCGAAAGTATACTGGCCGTCCGTGGGGGCGTAGATGGTACCCTGCCAGCGTATGAAGAATGGACGCCCGCCGAAGCTGGCCGAGGCCGCGCCCGCATCCCTGATGGAGATGAACGGGTTGATCTGGTACTTGGCGACAACCTGGTTGGTAAAGGGTTCGGGCACATCGACGCCCACGAAGCTGTCGTACCCTACCGAGGCGGTGAGACCGCCTAGCACGCCGTTGTACAGGAAGTTAGATCCTATAGCAAGGGGAGTGCCCGAGCCTCCCGCCCACAATAGGTCGATCTTCATGTTCGGGTCGGCCAGCGTGCCGCTCACGCGCACCTCGTGCGTACCCCGCGCCAACACCCTCGTGGCCTTGAGCTTATCCGGGTTGGCAGCGTCCAGCAGCACCTCGCCGTCGATCTCGAAGACGGCATCTGACGCCCCGGAGATGGTGAAAGTATATTGCCCGTAGTCGGGGGCCACCAATCCGCCCTGCCAGGTGGCGGTCATGGGGTAGGAAAGCTGCGGCGGCGCGTGCCACGCGTCGACCCCAGGCGGGCGACTCGTGCCCAGATTAGGCTCGTTGCGCCGGACGGTATTGCCCCGCGCATCCACGTACTCGGCAAAGGTGGTCTGGATGCTATTGACCTGCTCACGCGTGACCTTATACGATACGAACTGGAAGGAGCCGTCGTTGCCTTTGATGTCCTCCTTTTTCCCGTCCGGGTAGAAGAGGTTGATGATCGGCAGGTATTGGAGGTTGGCTGGGTAGAGGATGAACGCCAGGCCCTTGCCGTTATTATTCGTCGTGGGGAAGTGGTCCATTGGAACATTTAGGTCTTCGCCTTCTATCCCCTTGGCCGCGAAGCGCGTGCTGCCGTAGGTGAAGTAGATCACGTAGCCGCCCACGCCCATCTGGTAGCCTTTATAGTCCTGCCCGAACGCCTGCACGTGGCGCGCCTGCACGGTGGCCGTGCAGAACGAGCACTGAGCTTCGTAGATGACGAAGTACTCCCGGAAGCCCTCCACCGACGCGAATGCGATCAGAGCCACCACGGGTACGGTGAGCCATCGCCGCGCGAAGTTGATGTTCAGGGGCCAGGCCGAGGCCAACACCCGATCTATCACCACCGCGGAAAAGAGGAAGAGCACGGGCCACGCGCCCACCAGGCGCTGCACGTTGGGGACGTCTATCGTAAAGATCATGCCTCCCATGCCCGCCCAGAACCAGAGTATTGGAAGCGCGTACCGCCCATCCCACAACTTCCAGGTAAAGTAGACGAGGCCGAGGAGGGTGAGGCAGGCCAGCAGGGGGGTGAGGAGCGTGCCGTTGTGATCCCGGATCGGGTAGAAGAAGGCGGCGTCGCCTATACGATACAGAACATCTACGGATAGACGTGCCTGTTGGTAGATGATCTGCGCCCAGGCCGCAGGCGCATGCATTAGGTTCTCTGTGACCGACAGGCTCGCCAGGCTTGGGTCGTATGGGACGCCATACTTGGCGAAAGTGTTGGCCGCATGCCCTGGACTGAAGATCGACGTCTCGCGCGCCCGGCTGAAAAAGGCGTCGAACCTGTCGGCTGAGAGGAAGATGAAATAGGGCATGAAGGTCAGGAAGAAAGTGCCGAGCAGCAATGCATAGCCGACCATGTACCGCTTCACGAACTCCCAGCGCCAGCGTATCAGCAGGTACGCGCCGACGCCTGCCAGCATAGGGACCACCATCTTGCCCGATGCGTAGAAATATAGGCTGAAGGCGAAACCCATACCTGATAGCGCCCAGTCCACCCAATGCCGGTAGCGGAGAGCGCGGAAGAGGAAGAGGAAGCCGAGCGCCCAGCACATGACGGTGGGGGTGCTTTCGCCCGCTTCGCGGCTGTATTGCAGCCAAAGGGGTGAGACCGCCAGGAGCGATCCGGCTATGAGGCCGGCCCGCGCCCCCCACAGGAGGCGGCCTATCTTGTAGACGGCCCAGACGGTCACCACGCTGGCGATCACGGAGGGCATGCGGTCGCCCACCATAGTGTCGCCAAAGATACGCAGGGACCAGGCGATCCAGTAGAAATAAAGGTTGGGCACGGCCCACCAGCCCGTGCCCCACAGAAGCGCCGGGCGGCCTTCGTTGATGGAGCGCGCGTCCATGCCGCGCTCGCCTTCGTCACCGAAGATGCCGGGGAAGTACTCAAGGTTCCAGAGGCGTATGGCGAGCGCGCCCACCATCATGATCAGCACCAGCCAGGCTTCCAACCTGACCGATGGTCGGGGCACGCCACGCGCGAAGAACCCCTCGTCGGGGCCATCCAGCAGACCGTTCAGAGCGCGAGGCCAGCGCGGCGCGCCGTAGAAAGTGACCACAACCAGGATCATGGCGACGAACCACAGCCACCCGGCCAGCACGTTGGCGATGTTCTGTTGCAGCATGAAGAAGGACGCTGCCGCCACCCCCACCGTGACCAGAAAGAAGGGGATAGTGAGCCTCCACCCCAACGCCTCGCGTAACTGAAGATAGAACGCCTTGAGGCTGCGCTTGCGGGCAGGGATCGCGGCAAGCTCCGATTCCTCCAGGGGTCGGGTCCTTTGCCGGACTTCTTTAGTGACAGAAGTGGCAGCAACAGCGGGTGGGGGCGGGCTTGCAACGGCCACGCTTTCCGTTATCGTGACAGCTTGCGGGGCTTCGGACACGGCAGGGATAGCCGCGCGCCCGCCTGCACGACGCGAGGGGAGGGGAGCCAGCACTTCAAGATCGTCCAACTGTTGCCGGACATCCGCTTCGGAGTGGCCGTTGCCGTTGCCATCGAGTATCCTGCCGTTGGCCAGGGTATGGAGGTCATCGTCCGCGCCCGCGTTGCCGTTGGTCTGCGGGGGGTGCGGCTCAAGCGCAACGGTATTCTCGATACCGTTGGTAGATGTCGTGCCGGCAGGAGCAGTTTCCCTCCCAGGCTTGCGCCTGCGGCGGAACATCTCGAAGGTGGGGTGGATGAGAGATAGGATCAGGATCAGGAAGGCGGCATAGTAATAGCGCTGGGCCACCATCCAATCGCCTTGCTCGATGAGCGTCTTCTGGGCGTTGAAGGCCAGCCCCATGGCTATCAGGCCTCCGAAGAAGCCACGAGCCAGCCACACACGGCGAAGCAGACCGCGCGCCCACGCGCCCGCCCGGTTCTTTGGCGCGGCAGCCACAGCCTGGGCCGCTTCGGCGGGATGCGGGGTAGCTAAGTCGGGAACAGCGATATCAGGCTGGAGAGCAGGTCCGGGTGGAGAGGATATAGGTGTTGTCGGGCCTACTTCGGCATGCGAAGCCATCAAATACTCCTTAGTTGTTTAGAGCCGTCCCAGGCAAGCCCAAAAGCCGCCCGGAAATATGCACCATGCCCATTTTACCTAAATCGGCGGTGCTCACGCAAGATTCAACCTGCTGTCATGCCGTTTTGCGTGGGCACCGGCGCAGGCTCAAACTGGCCGGAGGTCGTATCACGCCCAAACTCAGGCAGCGCTTCGCTGGTGTTGCCGGTGGGAGGAGCGTTGCCAGGCGTCTTGCGGCGACCGTTGCCGCGCGCCAGGAGCAAGCTCACCAGGATCACCAGGGCAATAATGCCGAGCGGCAGCCAGCTTGTGCGCCAGGCGACGGCGGAGGCATCATCACCGTAACTATCGCCACTGACATAGGCAAAGTATGGGTAAACGAACGACGGGAAGAAATCTGTGAGGTCTATATCGCGCAGGAAAGGCAGGCGGAGGGTCGAGGCCAGTGTGTCGAAGCCTTTTGTCAGCAACTCAGACTTGCCGGTGAGACCGTTCTTATCGAATGGCTGGTTGTACATCCACTGAGGCTGGTACAGAAAGCCCCACATGGTCAACAGCGACAGGAACATCAACACTCCATAAATAGCCTTGTAAGCAATGCCACCGATCCTATCCAGCGACACCGCGAACGGCAACGCGAACAGGGGCAGCACCGACGCCAGGTAGCGCCCTGGCGGGCACCACTCGCCCCACCACTGCGCATAGTTGGCTATTATCAGGAAGTAAGGCAGCGAGACGACGGCGATCCACACCAGGTCGCGCCGGTATTCGGGCGTAACCCACATGAGGATCATGCCCACCAGCCCCAGGATGAAGATAGGGGTGGCCACGAAGAGGCCCCACTGCTGGTCGAGGAAGAGGCCCGCCGCGCCCCGCAGCGTGCCCGCCACGTCGTTGATGCCCGCGTGGTCCGATCCATTCGGCCAGGGCGTGCCGTAGCGCGTCATGAAGAGAGTCACGAGCAAAGCAGCAGACACGCCCACAATGCCGGCCAGCACGACGTTGTTGCGGGTGCGTGTGCTGGAAGGCTCGCCGCGGTGCTTCCGCCACTGGTAGATGTAGTAGATAGCGAGGCCCACGCTGAGAGGCGCGAAGCGATAGTGCAGCCAGGGTAGGAAGGCCGCGCATAGGCCAATGCCGGCCACCTGCCACAGGTTGTTATGCCAGATGCGTATCCGGCGAAAAGCATAGAGCGTGAGCAGGGCTGCCGGCATCTCGGTAAAGATGAGGTAGGAGTAGGGCATCAGGGGCACGGTGAAGGCAAACGCGACCCAAGTGAGCACAGCGGCCCCTACCTTGACCACCGACTCGCGCGCTAGCAGATAAACGTTGGCCGCCAGTATCGCCCCAAGCACGTTCAAGAAGAAGACCACCAGCAGGCGACCGCCCAGCCCGAAGGCCGGGAGGACCATGAGGCTCAGGCCCAATCCGTGCTTGGAATAAAGCTCGCCGTCCGGGTTATTGTATTTGACCGGGTAAATACGGTAGTTGCTCGCGCACTGCCTGCTGGCCGGCGAGATGATGGCCGGGTGGGGCGGCAAGGGCAGGGGAGAGCCGCGCCAGCCGCGCCAGTTCGTCGGGAAGCGCACGAAGGCTTTGCCGTTAGCGCCGAAGCCGTAGAAGGGCGGGTACAGCGCGAGCTCGGCGTGCTCGATATAGTTGTTGCACTCGTTCAGATCGCCGTCTTCGAGCAGGCTGATGGCGGTCATCAGGTAGAACGGCTCGTCGCCCGTGGTGGGGTTGAGGTAGGTGGTGACGCGAGGCGTGAAGACCGCGAGCACCGCGAAGGTGATAGCGAAGACGACAAGCGGCTCCCAGAAGCGCACCCCCCGGCGCACGCCATCAGTGCGCCCTAATGGAACGGTGCGGGGCGCCGTGCCGGTAGTAGGGGGTGCTGTAGGTTGAGCCAGGGGCTGGGTTATAGGGGAGGCCACAGAGCGGTTGTTCGGTGAGCGCCGGTCGGGCAAGACCGGGAAGCGCCAGCACCATGAGGGTATACTCGCATAAGCTCGATCTTGAAGACAGAGCATCGACAGAGGTAATTGTATCATGAGCGGCAGAGAGGCGTCAATTTGACCGCAGGCACGAGCCGGTGCTATAATCTAGCTATCTTGTTGGAGCTTTCCGAAGCTCCGTTTTTTGTCCCATCACATGCTACTCACTTCGTTGTTTGCTATGGGTGTTCGCAGCAGGTTATTACGGCGGATTAGCCGTAACGGTTCGCATAGTCCCCAGGGCGTAGAGAAGCAGCCGGGAGAGCAGTCGGCTCTGGTATGCGCGCACCCGCGCGATAGGCTGAAGCCGTTGTTCGCCACCCGCGACTATATCACGGGTGACCCGTTCATGGTCGGTTATTGCTACGACTGCCACCTGCACGTCACTACGCCCGCGCCTCCTCAAAGCGAGATTGACCGCTATTACCCGAAGGGGTATTACGGGAGCGGGAAGCGTTTCACGCGCATCATAGAGTGGCTGCTGGACAACCTGTACAACTACAGGGTCTATCAGATTGAGCAGAACCAGAAGCCGGGGAAGGTGCTCGATATAGGGTGCGGGCGTGGGCTGCTGCTGCACAAGCTGCGGCAGCGCGGGTGGACCCCGATGGGCACCGAATTGAACGAGGAAGCGGCCACCTACGCCCGCGAACAACTCGGTCTCCCCGTCACCACGCAAATGGTTGAGGAGGCCGGTTTCCCCGACGGCGAGTTCGACCTGATCATCCTGTGGCATGTACTTGAGCATGTGCAGTCGCCGAGGGCGATGCTCAGGGAGGTGTCGCGCATTTTGAAGCCGGGTGGGACGCTGCTGGTGGCGGTGCCCAATTTCGGCAGCCTGGAAGCGCGCCTGAGCGGGAAGAGTTGGTTCCACCTGGACGTGCCACGCCACCTGACGCACTTCACGAAGGCCACCCTACAGCACGCGCTCGACACGGCAGGGCTGACGATCAGCAGCACCAACTTCTTCTCGACCGAGTACGACTTCTTCAGCTTCGTCCAGACGGCGCAGAACAAGCTGGGCCTGCGCCACAATCTGCTCTACAACGTGCTGAGGACGCGCTCGGCCAAAGTGGTGGACGCCGAGGGAAATACCGTAGGGTCGGCCCTCATGCAAAGCCTGGCCGCACTGCTGACTGCCATCCCATTGGCCCTGTTCAGCTTGTTCTATGCGCCCCTGGTGGCGGCGCTTGGCAAAGGGGCTACTATCGCGGCTTACGCCAAGAAGAGATAACGATTAAATAGAAAAGGAGCGGCTGTGCCGCTCCTTTTCTATTTAAGTCTGGTTACGGTATCGTGCCCATATTCACCACGCCGTTCGCGCCTGTGTCCACTACGTAGACGTTGCCGTCGGCACTAACCGCGATGCCGGTGGGGGTCTTCAGGATTACGTTCTGGGGGCTTGTGCCTTTCTCGCCCATGCCCGTGCCGTTCGTGTCGAACTTGTGCACCTTCGCGCCCGTGGGAGCGGTTACGTACACGTTACCCTGCGCGTCGGTGGCGATGAACGGCTCCATCGTGGATCCCGGGTCCCAGCCCGTGCCGGGGATGGGCCACTGGGTGGCGAAGGTGCCCGCAGAGTTGAACTTCTGGATGCGCTTATTGTTGGTATCGACGACAAAGACGTTGCCCTGGGTATCAACCGCCACGCCGATAGGCTCGACCATCTCGCCCGGCTGGTTGAAGGGGTAGTTCTGGGCGATCCTGTCGGGGGTCATGCCACTGCCGATCTCGCGCACGTATGTGCCATCGGGCGTGAAGATGGAGATGCGCTTGTTGCCCGTATCGCTCACATAGACGTTGCCATCGGGACCGACCGCCACGCCGCGCGGACCGTAGAACTTGTTGTTCTTGCTGCCGTCACCAAACCCACCCTGGTCGCCCAGGTTGACGAATTCACCCCACCTGGTGACAAACTTGCCCGTGGCGTCGAACTTCTGGACGCGATGGTTCCAGGTGTCGGCCACGTAGATGTTGCCGTCCTTGTCCACCGCGATGCCGCCCGCGCCGGTGCCCGCCGCCGTGTCGCTGAGGGGCTTGAACTGGCCGTCCCCCTCACCCTTGCC
>JBAURA010000164.1:0-9671 GCA_049580985.1 Chloroflexia bacterium | reverse complement strand
CGCCTGGGCCACCCTGGCCGTCGCGTCCGCGTCCGTCGCGCCTGGGTGGGCGCTGCTCTTCGCGGGCGGGCCTTTCGGGCCTGGTAGCGGGTGCGGCCTGCATGCGGCCTTCGCGGATCGCCTTCTGTACGGCTACGTCCTTGCGGAAGAGCCTCTTCTCCATCTCCTCCTGCGGGATGCCCCGGCGCAGCGCCTCGGACTCGACGGAGTGCAGCTTGGAGAGGGCGAGCAGGGTGGCGCGCACCAGGTTGATGGGGTTGTTGTTGCCTAGAGACTTGCCGAACACGTCATGCACACCGGCGGCCTCCAACACGGCACGCACTCCACCACCGGCGATGACGCCGGTACCGGGGGCGGCGGGCTTGAGGAGGACGGTGCTCGCGCCGTAGGACACGCGCACGTCGTGGGGGATGGTGCTGCCGACCATCGGCACGCGGATCATGTGCTTCTTGGCGTCGTCGCCCGCCTTGCGGATCGACTCGGGCACCTCTTTGGCCTTGCCTACGCCGGCGCCGACCATGCCCCTGCCGTCGCCTACGACGACCACGGCGCTGAAGTTGAACCGGCGGCCACCCTTCACCACTTTGGCGACGCGGTTGACCTGGACCAACTTCTCTTCAAGCTCTGATATGGTTCCTCGTTCTAATCTTGCCATTGTTCCTCCGAACTCTATTTAGAGGGAGAGAGCCAGGGGACACCCCTGGAACCCCGGCAGGGGCCTTCCCCCTGCACCCCACTTATATACTAGAAATCTAGTCCGCCTTCGCGGGCGCTGTCGGCCAGGGCTTTGATGCGCCCGTGGTAGAGGTAGCCGCCCCTGTCGAATACTACTTTGGTGACACCGGCGGCCTTGGCGCGCTCGGCTACGAGCTTGCCTACGGCCTGGGCCTGCTGCATCTTGGGGGCCTCGGACACCTCTTTGTCGAGGGTGGAGGCGGCGGCCAGGGTGCGGCCATCGACGTCGTCGATCACTTGCGCGTATATGTGGTTGAGGCTGCGGAAGACGTTGAGGCGGGGCCTCTCGACCGTGCCGTGCACGCGCGCCCGGACGCGGTTGTGCCGCTTGTGTCGCGGCGTCATCTCATGCGGTTTCTGTTTCATATTGCTATCCTTTGTGTTGCCTGGTCAAATACAGGCTATTGCGTATTGCGTATTGCGTATTCCGTATTCCTGCTCTTACGCAGTACGTAATACGCAATACGCAATACGTAGTAATCGCTATTTCTTCCCGCCCTTGCCGCCGACTTTACCGGCTTTGCCGGCCTTGCGGCGGATGCGCTCGCCCTGGTAGCTGATGCCTTTGCCTTTGTACGGCTCAGGCTCGCGGAGCTTACGGATGTTGGCGGCTTGCTGGCCTACGGCCTGCTTGTCGATACCAGAGACGGTGAAGCGGGTGGGGGTCTCCACTCCGAAGGTGATGCCGGGGGGCGGGTCGATGCGGACGGGGTGGGAGTAGCCGAGGGAGAAGACCAGGGTCTGGCCGTCCTTGGCTACACGATAGCCGACGCCCGCGATCTCAAGGGTGCGGGTAAAGCCGTCGGTCACGCCTACGACCATGTTGCTGATCAGGGTGCGGGTGAGGCCGTGGAGGGAGCGATGCAGCTTATCCTCGACCGAGCGTGTAACTACGATCTGGCTATCCTGCACGGCGATATCCACCTCTGGGCGTAGCGACTGCTCCAGCGTGCCCTTTGGCCCCTTCACCCGCATGTGAGAGCCTTCAAGCTCCACCGTCACGCCTTTCGGCAAGGGTATGGGTTTGTTTCCGATACGAGACATTGTTCTTTCTCCTAGTGCGTGATACGTAATACGTGATACGTGAGTTTCGTATGCATACGTATCACTTATCACGTATCAGATCTACCAGACGTACGCTACTACTTCGCCCCCGAGGTTCTTGCCGAAAGCCTCGCGGCCTGTCATTACGCCCTGCGGGGTGGAGAGGATGGTCACGCCGAGGCCGTTCAGCACCAGGGGGATGTCTTTGCGCCTGGTGTATACGCGCAGGCCGGGCTTGCTGACGCGCTTGATGCCCGACAGCACGGGCCGCTTGTCGGGGCCGTACTTGAGCCACACGCGGAACATCTTGCCCTCCATGTCGGGGGGCATGTCGTAGTCGCGGACGTAGCCTTCATTCTTCAGTATGCGGGCGATCTCTACCTTCACGGTGGAGTTGGGGATCAAGACGCTCTGGTGTCGCGCCATGCTGGCGTTGCGGATACGGGTGAGCATATCGGCGATGGGATCTGTCATATTCATAAGCCGTGAATTCTCCTTGCGGCAACGGCCATGTGGCCGTCCTAAGCATTTCGAGTGCCGAGTACTGAGTACCGAGTTCAATTTGGCGTCCGAGTACTCGGTACTCAGTACTCGGTACTTTGGTTTACCAGCTTGACTTTACGACGCCGGGCAGGAAGCCGCGAGTGGCGTGCTCGCGGAAGCAGATGCGGCACATTCCGAACTTGCGGATGTAGGCGCGAGGGCGTCCGCAGAGTTTGCAGCGGTTGTGCTGGCGCACCTGGAACTTCGATGGGCGGGCAGCCTTTGCGATCATTGATTTCTTAGCCATAGATCTCCTTTGGACGATGGACGATGGACGATGGACCGCTAGGTAGTACGGTCTACCGTCTACCGTCTACCGTCGGCGTTAGCCTTTCTTGAAGGGCATACCCATGTGTTGCAGAAGGCGGCGGCCTTCTTCGTCGTTCTTGGCGGAGGTGACGATTACGATCTCCATGCCGCGAACCTTGTCTACTCTGTCGTATTCGATCTCAGGGAAGATCAGCTGCTCGCGCAGGCCGAGGGTGAAGTTGCCGTGTCCGTCGAACGACTTGGGCGATACGCCGGTAAAGTCGCGCACACGGGCTAATGTTATGTTGAAGAGCCTGTCGAGGAAGTCCCACATCCTGGGGCCGCGCAGGGTGACCATCACGCCGATGGGCATGCCGGTACGCAGCTTGAAGGCGGCGATAGACTTCTTGGCGCGGGTGATTACCGCCTTCTGGCCAGTGATCAGGGCTACGTCGCCCACGGCGCTGTCGAGGGCCTTAGCGTTTTCACGCGCCTCGCTGCCCATACCTATATTAATAACTACTTTCTTGACCGCCGGGACCTGCATCTTGTTGGAGTACTCGAACTCCTTCATAAGGGCAGGCACGACTTCGTCGTTATACTTTTGCTTCAGGCGAGGTACGTAGCCCTCCGGGATCTCGTTAGGCCCGCCCGCGCCCTGCAACTGGATGCGAGGCGCTGTGGGGGGAGCGGCGGCACCCGGTCCGCCACCTCTCTGCTGAGTGCCTGGCTTGCCGCCCTTGGCGGGAGCGCCCTTGCCTTTGTTGTCTTTAGCCACTTATATATCTCCTCTTTCTGCTTGGCTGGTCGTCCTCTGAAGGTTACAGCCGCTTCGCGAGTTATGAGTTTTAAGTTATGAGTTTTGAGTTTCTTTCAAACCAGACTATAACTCAAAACTTAGAACTTAGAACTCATAACTACCGTCTCCCTCCCCACTTTTCCTGGGTGGCGTCGGTCTCGAAGGTCTCGCCGCAGTGGCGGCAGACACGTACTTTCTGGCCGTCGCCGAGCAGGGTGTGGCCTACGCGCACGCCCCGGTTGCAGGAGGGGCATATTACCATTACTTTGGAGGCGTTGAGGGGGGCTTCTTTCTCGATGATACCCGCCTGGCGAGCGCCCTGGCGGCCCCTGGTGTGCCTCTTTACTATGTTGATGCCTTCGACAATTACGGCCTGGTCGGAGGGGTGTACCTCGCGCACTTTGCCTTTCTTGCCTTTATCCTTGCCGGCTATGACCAGCACGGTGTCGTTCTGTTTGATGTTCATTCTCTAACCTCTTTATTTTGACGGTGGACGGTAGACGGTCGACCGTCAGTTCCGCACTCCGCATCTCTGTCCTTCGTCCGGCGCATTCCGCAATTAGAGGACTTCGGGCGCTAGCGATACTATCTTCATGAATTGCTTCTCGCGTAGCTCGCGGGCCACGGGGCCGAAGATGCGGGTGCCGCGCGGGGCGTTGTCCTTGTTGATTATGACGGCGGCGTTGTCGTCGAAGCGGATGTGCGAGCCGTCGGGGCGCTTGTACTCTTTGGCGGTGCGGACCACCACCGCGCGCACTACTTCGCCTTTCTTGACGGTGCCGCCGGGGCTGGCGGTCTTGACCGCCGCCACGATAATGTCGCCCACACCAGCGTATTTACGCCTGGAGCCGCCCATCACGCGAATGCAGAGGATCTCTTTGGCTCCCGTGTTGTCCGCCACACGCAGGCGGGTCTCTTGCTGAATCATCGTGCCTCTCCGAGGAATTACGAATTACGAATTATGAATTACAGTTCCTTTTGGGCTAATTCGTAATTCGTAATTTGTAATTCGTAATTACACCTGGTCTGCCTTCGCGATAATCTCTACTACGCGCCAGCGCTTGTTGGCGCTGAGGGGCCTGCTCTCGATAATGCGGACGGTATCGCCCTTCGCCGCGCCCATCTCGTTGTGGGCCATGAACTTGACCGAGCGGCGCATCACCTTCTTGTAGATGGGGTGCTGCTTGCGGCGCTCTACCAGTACCACCACGGTCTTCTCCATTTTGTCGGAGACGACGCGCCCTACTTCGGTGCGCTTGGTGCGCAGGTACTCAGGTAGCTCGTTCGTGCCCTCGGCCTGTGTTGTCTCTTCATTTGCCATTCTATTCACTCCTGCTGGACAATGGACCGCAGACGATGGACGATGGGTACATACTGCTTTCGTCTATCGTCTATCGTCTTGTTAGCGTCTTCCGCGCAGGCGACCCAGTAGGCCACCACGCTTGTTCTCTTGTTTGGCCGGGGCAGTGGCGGTAGTCACTACATCCAGATCCAAGTCAACACCAGTGTATTCGCGCATCAGGTCGCGCTCTTTCAGGGCGGTCATAATGCGGGCGATGTCTTTCTTCACCTGCGGGATGCGCTGGTGGTTCTTGATCTTGCGAGTAGCGATCTGGAAGCGCAGGTTAAAAAGCTCCTGGCGGTTCTCTTCAAGTGCGATCGTCAGTTGTGTCTCGCTCATGCCGCGTATTTCTTCTGCTTTCATGGTTATCTCCGAGTTATCTACGAGTTGTCAGTTGTCAGTTGTCGGTTGTCGGTTTCTCTTACTGACAACTGATAACTGACAACCGACAACTGGGCTTACTCCTCGTCCTCCGGCTCCGGCTCCGGCTCTGGGACGGCCTGGCCTTCGGTCTGGCGCTTGACGAAGCGGGTCTTGATAGGGAGCTTGTGCCCTGCCTTGCGCATAGCCTCGGCGGCTACGTCCTCGCGCACGCCGGACACCTCGAACAGCACCCTGCCGGGCTTGATCACGGCTACCCAGTGGTCGGGAGCGCCCTTGCCGGAGCCCATGCGGGTCTCGGCGGGCTTGGCGCTCATGCTCTTGTCGGGGAAGATGCGAATCCATACCTTGCCACCGCGCTTAATGTGGTTGGTGATAGCGCGCCTGGCCGACTCGATCTGGCGGCTGTCGATCCAGGCCGTTTCGAGCGCCTGCAAGCCGAACTCGCCGAACGTGACCTCGGTGCCGCGCTGTGCGACGCCGCCGCCGGTCGTGCCGCGATGCTGCTTGCGATGTTTTACTCTCTTAGGCATCAACATGGGTAGTTACTCCAATCACGATTCGTTGGACGAGCCCATCTCGCCGCCGGGACCTGTGCCGGTAGGGGGGGCCTCTACGCGAGGCGCACGAGGAGCGCGCTCGCCACCGCCGCCACGGGCAGAGCCGGCACCACGTCCACCGCCACCCCCGCGATCATCGCGGGCACCGGCATTACGGCCGCCACGGTCGTCACGCCTATCGCCACGCCTGTCGCGCTCGCGTTCGGGGCGAGGGGCGGCCGTCGCCAGTGGGCGATCTATCTCCAGGAGGGAGTCGCCGCCCTTGCGCTGGATCACTTCGCCGCGATAGATCCACACCTTGACGCCGATGCGGCCATAGGTGGTGTGGGCGTGTACCTGCCCGTAGTCGATGTCGGCGCGGATCGTGTGCAGAGGCACGCGGCCTTCGCGCTCCCAGACCGAGCGGGCCATTTCAGCGCCGCCGAGGCGACCGGAGATGCGAATCTTCACGCCCTTAGCGCCTGAGCGGGTGGAGCGGAGCACGGCCTGCTTGAGGGCGCGCTTGTACGATACGCGGCGGGTGATCTGCTCGGCGATGCTCTCGGCGACCAGGTAGGCGTCCAGCTCGGGCTGCTTGATCTCTTCGATGTTCAGCTTGACCTTCTTGCTGGTGATCGTCTCCAGGTCCTTGCGCATCTGGTCGACGGCCTGGCCGCCCTTGCCGATGACGACGCCGGGCTTGGCGGTGTGGAGGGTGACGTCAAGCTGGTTGGCCGAGCGCTGGATCTCGATGCGAGACAGCGAGGCGTTGGTGAGGCGCTTGTTCACGAGGGCGCGAATACGCACATCTTCGTGGAGCATCTCGGTGTAGTTGCGGTCGGCGTACCAGCGCGACTGCCAATCCCGGATGATGCCTAGTCTGAATGATACTGGATGGACTTTTCGTCCCATGGTTCCTCCTGCGAGGGGTCTGGGACCAGGGGTCGGGGATCAGGCTTTCTTCTGATCTCTGATCCCCGACCCCTGGTCCCTAATACTCTCTTTCCTCTACGACGACCGTAATATGGCTTGTGCGCTTGAGGATGGGGGCGGCCATACCGCGGGAGCGGGAGCGGAATCGCTTGATGGTCGGACCTTCATCCGCGAAGATGGCTTTGATGAAGAGGTCTTCGGGAGCCATCTGGTAATTGTTTTCGGCGTTGGCGGCGGCGCTCTTGAGTACTTTCAGGACTTCACCGGCTCCACCGTGGGGGAGGAACCGCAGGATGGCGACGGCCTCGTCAACGCTCTTGCCGCGCACGGCGTCCAGCACAAGACGGATCTTGCGAGACGACCGGCGAATGCCTTTGGCTGATGCTTTTACTTCCATTCTATCCTCTCGAATTTTGAATTCTTAATTTTGAATTCTGAATTAATCGGGACCTGGTCCCAATCTTTAACTCAGAATTCAAAATTCAAAATTAAGAATTACTTCAGGCGGGTGGCCTTCTCGGTTTTGGCGCCGTGGCCTTTGTAGAAGCGGGTGGGCGCGAATTCGCCCAGCTTGTGGCCGACCATGTTCTCGGTCAGGTAGATGGGGATATGACGCCTGCCGTCATGCACGCCGATGGTGTGGCCCACCATGTCGGGCGTGATGGTGGAAGCCCTGGCCCAACTTTTGATCACGCGCTTCTCGTTCCTCTGGTTCATCCTGAGGATCTTCTCCTCCAGGTTGTGGTCTACGAAAGGCCCCTTTTTGGCTGAACGTGTCATCTTATCTCCTGCGGAGAATTACTAATTACAAGTTACGAATTACAGGTGTATGGCTAATTCGTAATTTGTAATTAGTAATTCGTAATTATCGCTCTCCCTTGCCCGCGGCCTGTGGGCCACGGCGGCGGCCACGAATGATGAACTTGTCGGTGCGCTTGTTGTTGCGGGTGCGGTAGCCCTGGGCGGGCTTGCCCCACTTGGTCTGGGGCTGGCCACCACGAGGGGCGCGGCCCTCGCCACCGCCGTGCGGGTGGTCGACCGGGTTCATGGCCGCGCCGCGCACTTCGGGACGCCTGCCAAGCCAACGCTTGCGGCCGGCCTTACCGATTCGGATGTTCTCGTGCTCCACGTTACCTACCTGGCCGATGGTAGCCACGCAGTTGACGTGAACCATGCGCACCTCGCCGGAGGGGAGGCGCACCTGGGCGTACTTGTCGTCGCGGGCCATGAGCTGGGCCACGCCGCCCGCGCTGCGGACCAGTTGGCCGCCCTTACCGATATTCAGCTCGATATTGTGGATCTGCGTGCCGAGCGGGATGCGGCGGAGGGGGAGGGTGTTGCCCACGCGCACGTCGGCGGTGTCGCCCGACATGATGGTATCGCCGATCTTGAGGCCGATGGGCATGAGGATGTAGCGCTTCTCGCCGTCGGCGTAGTTGATGAGGGCGATGCGGGCCGAGCGGTTAGGATCGTACTCGACCGCGGCTACCTTGCCTGGTATGCCGAACTTGTCGCGCTTGAAATCGATGATGCGGTAGTGCTGCTTGTGGCCGCCACCGCGATGCCGGGTGGTGATGCGCCCGGTGTTGTTGCGCCCGCCCGTCCTCTTCTGGGCCTCAAGCAGAGACTTCTCAGGCTTCTTCTTGGTGATTTCCTCGAAAGTCGCCACGCTCATGATTCTGCGGCCAGGGGAGGTTGGGTTGTACTTTCTTATTGGCATGAACTCTACTCCGTATTACGTATTGCGTATTGCGTATTGCGCTCTCTTGAGTTACGCAGTACGCAATACATAATACGTACTATATCCCCTCGAATATCTCGATCCTCTGGCCGGGGGCCAACGTTACTATGGCTTTCTTCCAGCTTGGGCTGTAGCCGCGCAGGCGGGTGCGTTGGCGGCGGGCTTTCCCATGCACGTTGAGCGTGTTGACCGCGAGCACCGTCACGTTGAAGGCTTTCTCGACAGCTTCTTTGATCTGTATCTTGTTGGCGTCGGGCGCTACTTCGAAGGTGTAGCGGCCCTGCATCATCAGCTCCGTGTTGCGCTCGGTCATGACGGGACGGCGCAGTACTTCGTACATATGAGGCATTATTTTTCGCTCCCTTCGGTGTCACCCTCGTCGGCATACTTGCCATAAGCGAACCTGGATATTTCCTCGCCGTCCGGGTTCAGCAGCACCGCGATGTCGCCGGCATCGTTCCATATAGCGCTCTTGCTGTTGAAGGAAAGCCTGTGGCCTGGCTCGGTGAATACCTTGACGGTGGAGCCGGGCTTAAGCTCGGTACCCTCCGGGAAGGTCATGCTCTGCTTCTCGTCCTTCTTGTCGCGTAGCGTCCAGCCGCCCAGGTCCACCGGTAGGTCATTGTCGTTCCTGAGTTGTACGTACTCCTCGCCCTGGTAGTGGACGGTGGCGATGACCACGTTACCGGGGACAATCGTGGGAGGTTCGGCCTCACTCTTGCGCCGCGAGGCGGTGGGCTTGGTCTCGGCTGCCGGCTCTTCCGGGGCTGCTTCCGTCTTTGTCTCGGCTTGCGCCGCAGGCTTCGCGGTCTCAGCCTCAACATCTATCTTGCCGTTGGCGCTCGGCCTGGCAACACCGCGCAGGGTCAGCTTGGAGCGACCGCCGGTGGTGCCCAGGATGCCGGTTACCACGTCGAGGGCGTCCTTGGGGAGCACGACGAAATCGTGGGTGAGCATATCCACCACGCTCAGGAGGTGGGCCGAGAGCATCTTGACGTTGGGCAGGTTGCCCGCGGCCTGGCGAAGGGTGGTCTCGCCGCCGGTGGTGAAGATGAGGGCCTTCTTGTCGCCGATGTTGAGGCTGTTGAGGGCCATGATCATCGCCTTTGTGCGCGGCTCCAGCGTCTCGAAGGTGTCCACGAGCACGAGCTGGCCGTCGGCCATCTTGCCTGAGAGGACGCTGCGAATGGCGAGGCGGCGCATCTTACGGGTCATGTCCTGCTCGTACGAGCGGGGGTGGGGGCCGAACACCACGCCGCCGTGCCGCCACTGGGGCGAGCGGGTGGAACCCTGGCGGGCGCGCCCGGTGCCCTTCTGACGCCAGGGCTTCTTGCCGCCACCGGCCACCTCGGCACGGGTCTTGGT
>JBAURA010000163.1:0-5152 GCA_049580985.1 Chloroflexia bacterium | reverse complement strand
GCCTGGCGCTGCGCGCGCGGGGCCTGGGCGCTCGCGTGGTGGTCACCGAGGTGCAGCCGGTGCGCGCCCTGGAAGCCGTGATGGAAGGGTACGAAGTGCTACCTCTGCTAGAGGCCGCCCCCCTGGGCGACATCTTCGTGACCGTTACGGGCGACCTGAACGTGATCGACCTGCACCACATGGAGGCGATGAAGGACGGGGCGATCATGGCGAACAGCGGCCACTTCAACGACGAGATCAACATCCCGGCGTTGGTGAAGCTGGCCGGTGGGCGCGGCAGAGAGGTGCGCGACTTCGTAGAGGAGTTCGTGCTGCCCGATGGTCGCAAGCTCTACCTGCTGGCCGACGGCAGGCTGGTGAACCTGGCCGCCGCCGAAGGCCACCCGGCCTCGGTGATGGACATGAGCTTCGCCAACCAGTCGCTCGCCGCCGAGTACATGATGCAACACCACGCCGAGCTGGAGTCGAAGGTGTACGTGATCCCGCAGGAGCTTGACCACGAGATCGCCCTCCTCAAGCTCCGGTCGATGGGCGTCGAGATAGACGTGCTCACAGAGGCGCAGAAGAAATACCTGTCCTCTTGGGAGAGCGGAACCTAAACGGTAATTACGAATTACGAATTACGAATTACCGGCGGTTCGTCCGATGCTTCGTAATTCGTAATTCGTAATTCGTAATTCACGATGAGACGTATTCTTCCCGGCTTATATACTTTCACCGGCCTGGTTGTGGGGCGGGTGTACATGATCGAGGACCCTGATGGGCTTACGATCATCGATACTTCGCTGTCGTTCGCGCCTAAGCGGATCTTGAAGCAGATCGCCGGGTTGGGGTACGCGCCGGTGGATGTGAAGCGCATTCTTATCACTCACGCGCACCCGGACCACGTGGGTGGGTTGCACGAGCTTCAGAAGGCCACGGGCGCTGACGTATATGCGTCGGAGCCTGAGCGTGGGGCGATCCAGGATTGTCAGCCTGTAGTGGGGCCGCTGAAGGAAAAGCTTAGCGGGATAGTCAAGTATCTGCCGTTGCCTAATGCTACCTTCCCATCCACACCTGTGGCGCGCGTGTTGCGCGATAGCGACGTGCTAGAAGAGGTTATGGGTGGGTTGCAGGTGGTCGCCACGCCGGGGCACGCGCCTGGACATATAGCTTTCTGGCAGCCTGAGCGCAAGGTCCTCTTCTGCGGCGATGTGATGATGGCTTTGTGGCCGCGCCGCCTCACTCTCCCCTTCCGCATGGTCACGGTCGATATGGACGAGAATATCAGGTCGCTCAAGAAGCTGGCCGACCTGGACACGCAGGTGCTGTGCCTGGGGCACGGCATACCGATAACGCGCGATACAAGTGAGCTTATAAGATCGTTCGCTCGCAAGCTGGACATCAGTTCCTAGTTTGGACGAGTGACGAGTGACGAGTGATCGAGGACCAGGAACTTGAAAAAGGAGAAAGGACATATCATGGGTAAAGAACAGCATCAAACAACGTTTATGTCGGCGCCGCAACTCTACCTCACTTCGGAGTCGGTGACGGAAGGCCACCCGGACAAGCTGTGCGACCAGATCTCGGACGCGGTGCTCGATGCGATCCTTCGCAAAGACCCGGATGCCCGCGTGGCCTGCGAGACCGCCACCACCACCGGCCTGATCCTGGTCATGGGCGAGATCAGCACGTCTGCCTGGGTAGACGTTCAGAAAATCGCTCGCGAGACGATCCTAGCCGCTGGCTATAACGAGGCCAAGTATGGCTTCGACGCCAATACCTGCGCCGTAGTGGTTGCTATACACGAGCAGTCCGCCGACATCGCGATGGGCGTGGACGAAGCCCTCGAGTCGAAGCAAGGCGCGATGAGCGACGCACAGGTGGAGGCCATAGGCGCGGGCGACCAGGGCATGATGATCGGCTTCGCGTGCAACGAGACGGAGGAGCTTATGCCCCTCACGATCTCGCTTGCCCACAAGCTAACCCGCCGCCTCGCCGAACTTCGTAAAAGCGGCGAGTTGCCGTGGCTCAGGCCCGATGGCAAGAGCCAGGTGACGGTCGAGTACAGCCACGGCAAGCCGGTACGCGTGGATGCTGTCGTCATCTCTACCCAGCATGAGCCTACCATCAGCCACGGCGAGATCTCGGAGGCTGTCAAGAAGCACGTTATTCGCGCCGTAATCCCCGCCAATCTGCTCGACGTCAAGACCGAATACTATATTAACCCCACCGGCAACTTCGTGATAGGCGGCCCCAAGGGTGACGCGGGCCTCACCGGGCGCAAGATCATCGTCGATACCTACGGGGGTATCGCCCGGCACGGCGGCGGGGCTTTCTCGGGGAAGGACCCGACGAAGGTTGACCGCTCGGCTGCCTACGCCGCACGCTACGTCGCCAAGAACGTGGTGGCCGCCGGCCTGGCCGATAGGTGCGAGATCCAGCTTTCGTATGCCATAGGCGTGGCGCACCCCATCTCGATCATGGTGGAAACGTACGGTACGGGGCGCGTCTCGGACGACACGATCCTGGAACTTATCAACAAGCACTTCGACCTGCGCCCAGGCGCGATCATCCGCGACCTCGACCTGCGCAGGCCGATCTACAAGGCCACCGCCGCCTACGGCCACTTCGGCAGGACCGACATAGACGCGCCCTGGGAGCGCACCGATAAGGCCGAGACCCTGCGCCGCGAGGCCGGCCTTTCGGCGGACGAGAAGCTTGAAGTGCTCGTTCCCAACGTCGCCGACGCCAACGGCCACCGCGCTTCGGCCAATGTGACGGTTGGCAGCAGATAGCGTTGTTTTGAATCACAGAGGACACGGAGATCACAGAGATCACAGAGCTTGTTGGGTTTGTGGCTTGCACGGAGGTTACGTTATAATCTCTGAGCCGCAGAACCCATACTAAGGAACTTTGTGATCTTTATGATCTCTGTGTTCTCTGTGATCAAATCCACATTCATACATCATGTCTGAAACACGCGCGCTTATCACGGGGGCGGGTGGGTTCGTTGGCAGGCACCTGCTCACGTACCTCAGCCGCCATACCGATTGGGAGCTATTCGGAAACGCGCACACCCGCCCTGATGGGCTGGACCTGCCGCGCCTGGAATGGCTGGCTTTCGACCTCACCAGCCGCGAGCAGGCGGACGGGACAATCGCGGAGGTGCGGCCCGACTTTGTGTTCCATTTGGCGGCACAGAGCAACGTGCAGCGCGCCTTCACCGACCCGGAAGCCACCATCGTGAATAACGTGGTCGGGCAGCTCAACCTGCTGGATGCCCTTCGGAAGCATTCGCCTGGGGCGCGCATCATGATCGCCTGCTCGTCGGAGCAGTACGGGCTGGTGCGCCCCGAAGACATCCCCATCGACGAGGATACGCCTTTCCGTCCCAACAACCCGTATGCCGTCAGCAAGATCGCGCAGGACATGCTGGCCCTCCAATACTTCCTGAGCTATAAGCAGCCGACGATCCGGGTGCGAGCCTTCAACCATATCGGGCCGGGGCAGACCGAGGCGTTCGTCACCGCCGCTTTCGCGAAGCAGGTAGCATTGATCGAGGCGGGCAAGCAGGAGCCTGTGATATACGTCGGCAACATGGAGGCAGAGCGCGATTTCTCGGACGTGCGCGACATGGTGCGCGCCTATCACCTGGCGATCACGGAGGGCGAGCCGGGCGAGGTGTACAACATCGGCTCCGGCCAGGGCTACACGATCCAGTGGGTGCTCGATACCCTCATCGGCATGAGCACGGTGCAGGTGGAGGTGCGGCAGGACCCCGCCCGCATGCGCCCCTCCGACATCCCGATCATGGTGTGCGACCCCAGCAAGTTCCGCGAGCGCACCGGCTGGCAACCCGAGATACCTATCGAGCGGACGCTGAAGGATATTCTAGATTATTGGAGAGGAGAAGTAAGAAATGAGAAGTAAGAAATGAGAAGTGAGAGGAAACAAGATTAATCTCTCACTTCTCATTTCTCATCCATGAAAGCAGTAATCCTGGTCGGCGGGCAGGGCACGCGCCTGCGGCCTCTCACATTGCATACACCCAAGCCACTTTTGCCGTTGGTGAACAGGCCGTTCTTTGACCATGTTCTCTATCTGCTGAAGCAGCACGGCATTACGGATGTCATCCTGGCGATTGGCTACCGTTCCGAAGGCTTTATCACAGCCTACGGCGACGGCTCGCATCTGGGGGTGAAGCTCACTTATGTGCGTGAGGAGAGGCCGCTCGATACGGGTTGGGCCATCAAGAACGTGCAGAGCCACCTCGATCCCAATGAGACTTTCCTGGTGTTCAACGGTGACATCCTGACCGACCTGGACCTTACCGATATGATCCGCTTCCACCGGGAGCGCGGCTCGGTCTGTACCATCTCGCTCACGCCGGTGGAGGATCCCAGCGCATACGGTGTGGTCGATATGGACGATACCGGGCGCGTGTTGCGCTTCACCGAGAAGCCCAGGCGCCAGGAGGCCACGTCCAACTGGATCAACGCGGGCACATACTTGCTCGAGCCTGCGATGCTGGACTACATATCGGAGCCGCGGATACTAGATGAAATACCCCCTGGACGGCCCTACTCTGTGGAGTACGGGCTGTTCCCCCACCTCCTCCACGAGCGCAAGCCGGTGTACGGTTACGGGAGTAACGCGTACTGGATGGATATCGGCACGCCCGCCAAGTACCTCCAGGCGCACATCGACCTCCTCACCGGCAAGCTTTCGCAGCACATGCCGGTCGAGGGCGAGCGTATAGGTGAAGATTTATGGGCAGGCGCGGGCACCTTCATCCACAAGAGCGCGCGCATCTCCGGCCCCGTAGTGCTCGGCGCGGACTGCCAGGTGACCCAGGGCGCTCTTATAGAGGGTCCCACCGTGCTTGGTGACGGCTGCCGGGTGGAGGCAGACGCCGAGCTAATAGGCATAGTAGCCTGGGACCATGTAACGTTCGCCGCCAGGAGCCGCGTCCGCAACAGCATCGTGGCGACAGAGGCCACTATCGGTCCCGAAACCACCGTAGACGACGGCTCAGTAGTCGGTGACCATGCGCACACAGGCGCAGGCAACCACTTGTCGCGCGGTCTGAAGCTGCAACCGGGCGTATCGTTGCCCGATAGCGGCATAGCCTTTTAGAGTTGTCAGTTGCCGGTTGTCAGTTGTCAGTAGG
>JBAURA010000162.1:0-1960 GCA_049580985.1 Chloroflexia bacterium | reverse complement strand
ACCGACTACCGACTACCGACTACCGACTACCGTCCACCGTCCACCGTCCATCGTCCATTGTCCTATGTTATAATTCCAGAGAGTATCCACAATCCCGGAGTAATTGATGTTCAACTGGCTCAAACGTAAAGAGCAGCCGAAAACAGAAGCAGAGGTCAGAGAAGAGCAGGAGAAAGTCGAAGAAGGGCTGATGCGCACGCGCCGGGGCTTTTTCCGGCAGGTGGTCTCCCTCTTCGAGGTGGACGAGATCACCGAGGATATCTGGGAGGACCTGGAAACCCTGTTGATCCAGGCCGACCTGGGGGTGGATACCACCGTCGCGCTGGTAGAGCAACTGAAGGAGCAGACGCGTATCGACCGGCTGAAGAAGCCTAAGGACGTGTACGAGATGCTCCAGGACGCGCTCGTGGATATCCTGACTAAGCCGGAGCGCGATCTCCAGGACCGGCAGGCCGCAAACGCCAATGGCGCTCGACCCAGCGAAGAACCCCGCCCGTACGTTGTGCTGGTGGTGGGCGTGAACGGGGTGGGCAAGACTACGACCATTGCCAAGCTGACCAAGTTCTACCGGGATCGCGGGCGCAACGTGGTCATCGCCGCCGGGGATACGTTCCGGGCCGCGGCCATCGACCAGTTGCAGATATGGGCCGACCGCGTGGGCGCGCCCCTGGTCCGGCACGAGCATGGGGCCGACCCCGGCGCTGTCGTCTTCGACGCGGTGGAGGCCGCCAAGGCCCGCAACGCGGATGTGCTGATCATCGACACCGCAGGCCGCCTCCACACCAAGACCAACCTGATGGAAGAACTGCGCAAGGTGAGGAAAATCATCTCGTCCCGGCTGCCAGGCGCGCCCGACGAAACGCTGCTTGTGCTCGACGCCACCACCGGCCAGAACGGCCTACAGCAGGCCAAAGTGTTCATGGAGGTAGCGGAAGTGACCGACGTGGCCGTAGCCAAGCTCGACGGCACGGCCAAAGGCGGCATAGTGTTCGCCATCGCCCGCGAACTAAAGCTCCCGATACGCTACGTAGGCACAGGCGAAAAGATCACCGACCTGGCCGAGTTCGATGCTCGAGGGTTTGTGAAGGCGTTATTTGCGTGAATTAGTTGTCAGTTGTCAGTTGTCAGTTGTCAGTAGACGAATAGTTCCTAACCGACAACCAACAACTGACAACTGACAACCGGAGAATTATCGAATGTTCGAGAACCTAACAGATAGACTGAATGGGGCCTTTGCCCGCCTGAGCAGCAAGGGCCGCCTTGACGAAGCCGACATAGACGAAGCCATGAAAGAAGTGCGGCGCGCGCTGTTGGAGGCGGACGTCAACTTCAAGGTGGTCAAGCAGTTCGTGGACAAGGTCAAGGAGCGAGCCATCGGGGCCGAGGTGCTGAAGAGCCTCACGCCCGCGCAGATGGTGGTCGGCATCGTGCACGAGCAACTGATAGAACTGCTGGGCGAGGCGTCGAAGCTGAACATGGCGCGGACCCCTCCCACCGTGATCATGATGGTGGGCCTCCAGGGTTCGGGCAAGACCACCACCGCTGCCAAGCTTGCCCTCCAGATGCGCAGGTCGGGCCAGAACCCGTTGCTGGTCGCCGCCGACGTGTACCGGCCCGCCGCCATCCAGCAATTGCAGACGCTGGGCAAGCAATTGGGCGTGCTGGTCTACTCGGAGCCGCCGGGGGCCAACCCGGTCAACATAGCGGTCAATGGCGTGCGGCAGGCGCAGATGCAGAGCCACACGCCCGTGATTATCGACACCGCGGGCCGACTCCACATCGACGAGGCCATGATGCAGGAAGTGGCCTCTATCAAGGCGCGCCTCGACCCCTCCGAAGTGCTGCTGGTAGTAGACGCCATGACCGGCCAGGACGCCGTGCGCGCCGCCTCCGAGTTCAACGAGAAGGTGGGGATCACCGGCCTCATCATGACCAAGATGGACGGTGATACCAGGGGCGG
>JBAURA010000161.1:0-3963 GCA_049580985.1 Chloroflexia bacterium | reverse complement strand
AGACACAATCGCCAGTCAAGCCACTTATCCAACTCAGTTTACTCCATCAGAATCGCCTTTCAACCCACCCTCTGGCACTCGATTTGCCTTCCTCACGCACAAAACAAACTAGCAATTACCGTTTAAGTGGGAAGTGAGGTTTGGGGTGTCTAATCCCCAATCCCCAATCCCCAATCCCTTAATCCCTCAATCCCTCAATCCCTTAATCCCCTCAAATCAGCTTATGATCCACGGCGAACCGCACCGCCGCCGTGCGGGAATTGACACCGAGCTTGCTGTAGATCGAGCGGAGGTGGACGTTCACCGTCAGCGGGCTGATGATCAGCTTTTCGGCCACCTGGTTGCTCGTTAGCCCGAACGACACGCACCGCAACACCTGCACCTCGCGCTCGGTGAGGCCCGCCGGGTAGTGGGCATGCGCCGCCCCCGCCTGCCCCACCGCCGGGGTCTGCATGGCCCCTGCGGGCGCAGTGGTGCTTTCGGGTATGTATAATGGTTCCGCATCCGAGGCATTGAGCGCTTGCTCCGGCGACAGCGCCCTCCCTTCGACCCACACCCCCTCGAACATGCGCTCACCCAGAGAGCTATGCAACTGCGTAATTTCGCTGTTGTAGGTGTCCATTTCGGCGGGTGTGCGCGGCGTGCCCGTCGCTTCGCGCAGGCTCTCGACTGCTCCCAGTAGCCTGCCCGCGCGCCTTGGCTCCTTTTCCCCTAGCGCGACTCCGGCCAGGCCTTCGAGGGTGTCTACCATCCCCGTCTCGTCGCCCAATGCCAGGCGCAACGCCATGCTACTCTCAAGCAGCGATTTCGCCCGCGCCACATTGCCCTGGGCCAACTCCGCGCGGCCCAGATTGTTCAGCGAAATAGCGATCCCCGATTTGTCGCCCAGTTCTTGCCGCAACTTGAGCGACTCCTCGTGCAGTTCTACGGCCCGCTCCAGGTTGCCCCTGTACACCTCCAGGCCGCCCATATTGGTCAGCGAGATCGCCTCTCCCCACTTGTCGCCCAGGTCCCGGCGCATCTGGAGCGCCTGCTCCTGGTAGAGCAACGCCTTGTCATACTCACGCGTGTTTATATACATACTGCCCAGGTTGCTGAGCGACGACGCTACGCCCCACTTGTCGTCCAATGCGCGGCGTATCTCGAGCGCCTCCCCGTGCAGGGCGGCCGCAGCCTCGTAGTCGGCCTGCGACACCGCCACCGCGCCGAGGTTGTTCAGGGAAGCAGCAATCGACACCTGGTCGCCCATCTCGCGCCGCAGAGCCAGGCTGCGCTCGAAGAAGCTGCGCGCCACCTCCAGATCGCCCTGCGAGTAGGCGAGCACCCCCGCCCCGTTGAGCGCCATGGCCCTGGCCGCTACGGGTAACGACGTGTCGTCCGCAGGCACCCGCGACAGCCACCTCCGACCCTCGCTCAGGTAGCCACGCATATACCAGAACCGCCACAGCGCACCCGCCAGCCGCAACGCGCCTTCCGGGTTGCGCACAGGCGCGGACGCGCCCTCGCTTGCAGGCTCCATCATCCAGGCCAGGGCCGCCAGCAGATTGTCGTGGTCCGCTTCCAGGCGTTCGAGCCATTCGCCTTGCTCCCCACCCATCAGCTTCGCATCCGCAATCTCGGCCAGTGCCAGGAAATATCCGGCGTGCCCGCGATATGCCGCGCCGCTTTCCCCCTCGGCTTCCAGCTTGCCGAGGGCGTATTCGCGCACCGTTTCGAGCATCCCGTAGCGTGGCTCCCCACCCTTACCGTCCACCCTGCGCAACAGGCTCGCGTCCAGCAGGCTTTCGATCTGCGCGAACGGCTCGCCGCCGGGGCATATCTGCTCGGTGGCTTCGAGTGTGCAGCCGCCCACGAAGACACCCATATGCCGGAACACGCGCCGCGCATCTTCGTCCAGCAGGCCATAGCTCCACTCCATAGTCGAGCGAAGCGTCCTCTGGCGGGCCGGGAGGTCGCGTGGGCCGCCTACCAATAATGGCAGCCGCTTGTCGAGCCGGGTGAGCAGCGCCTGGGGCGTGAGGCTCTTGATGTGCGCCGCCGCCAGTTCTATCGCCAGGGGCAACCCGTCCAGTCGCGCGCAGATCTCCGAAACGGCGGCGGCGTTCTCCGGCGTAAGCGCGAAATCGCCCTGCACCGCCCTGGCGCGCCTGACAAATAGCGCTACGGAAGGCACAGCCCCAAGTACCGAGTACCGAGTACCGAGTACCCCAGAATCACTCGGTACTTGGTACTCGGTACTCGGTACTTGGGGCTGTACTCGGTACTCGGCACTCGGCACCGCCAGCGGTTGCACGGCGTACTCGTACTCTCCGCTCATCTTGAGGGTTGCACGGCTCGTGACCAGCAATTTGAGGCCGGGGCACTCACGCAGCAGGTCCACCAGGATCGGCCCGGCGTCGACCACCTGCTCGAAGTTGTCCAGCACCAGCAGAGTGCGCCCCACGGCCAGCCGGTCGGCCAGTTCCGTCAGCAAGGGGAGATCGCCGCCTTCGCGCAGGTCCACCGTCTGCGCTATCGCTTGCAGCACCAGGTGGGGGTCGCTCACCGGCGCGAGGTTGATGAAGAATACCCCGCCCTCGAAGTCCCACAGCACGTCCGCCGCCACTCGCAGGGCCAGGCGGGTCTTGCCAACGCCGCCCGGCCCGGTGAGCGTCATCAAGCGCACGTCGGTATGCTGAAGCAGCGCGCGCGCGGCAGGCACGTCCTGGTCGCGCCCCAGCAGAGTAGTCAACTGGGCGGGCAGGTTGTTAGGCGGCGGCGTTTGCCGCTCGCCCGCTATCTGTGCGAGTGTATCAATCGGATCGACGTCCGCCATGTCAAGCCCCGAGCATGCCTGGTACGAACGAATGGCGCAATGCGATGTATTATACCCAATGTTGGGGGTGGATGGTGGAGTCCTTCGTCTATTCTCCCAGGTGCGTATACACCTTCTCGCCGTTGATATAGACGCTCATGGGCCTTTGGTAGATGTCCAGCGGGTCGCCTGACCAGACTACTATGTCGGCGTCTTTGCCTGGGGCCAGGCTGCCTATCCGGTCGGAGACGCCCATTATCTCGGCTGGGTTGCGCGTCAGCACCCGCAGCGCCGTATCGCGTGGCAAACCTTCCTTCACAGCCATGATCAAGGCCAGCGGCAGGTATTGTATGCCCACCACCCAGTGGTCCGTCGTGAGGGCCACCTTCACCCCCGCCTTCACCAGTATGCCGGTGGTCGCCAGCGTTCTGCCCCGTAACTCCACCTTGTACTTGGTCGAGAGGTTCGGCCCGACCACCGCCGGAATATTGCGCTCCACCAGCTCGTCGGCCAGCAGGTGCGCCTCCGTCGCGTGGTCCAGCACCATATCAAAGCCAAACTCATCGCGTATGCGGAAGGCGGTCAGGATGTCGTCCGAGCGGTGGGCGTGCCAGCGAATCGGTATCTCGCGGCGGAGCACCATCCCTATGTGCTCCATCTTCAGGTCGCGCTCGAAGGGCTTGGTGGGGTCGTTCTGAAGGCGGGAAGCGTCCTGCCGCGCCAGGTAGTTCTGAGCACGCACCAGGTTTTCGCGCATAAGGCCGGCCACGCCCAGCCTGGTGGAAGGCATCTTCTTCTGATCGCCGTAGCTCTTCTTCGGGTTCTCGCCCAACGCCGCTTTCAAGCCCGTGGGGTGCCTCACCACCATATCGTCGATGCGCGTCCCGTGCGTCTTGACCAGCACGGCCAGCCCACCGATCACGTTGCCGCTGCCGGGCATGACGTTGACCGCGGTGATGCCCCCGGCGAGCGCATCGGCAAAGGCGAGGTCGCCAGGATAGGTGGCGTCGATGGCGCGCACCTGCGGCGTCACAGGGTCGGTGCCCTCGTTGGTGTCCGCTCCTTCGCGCCCCACCCCAAGCTCACCGATCCCCACGTGCGTGTGCGCGTCGATCAGCCCAGGCGTGACCACGTGCCCTTCCGCCGACACCACCTGCGCATCACTCGGC
>JBAURA010000160.1:0-3181 GCA_049580985.1 Chloroflexia bacterium | reverse complement strand
GGGACCCGCCCCTACGAACGCATGATTACTTGCAATACACACCACCGAGCAGGGCAGCAGGATATAGGGTCTCTACACACGTGTAGAAGCCAGATACGCTCTACTGCACGAGATTAGCGGCTGTCGTTACGGCTGCGGTAATACTCGCCCTGGTAATACTCGATCTTTTTCTCGAGCGCCTGTAGATGCCCGGTCAAGTCCTCGATATTCCGGTGGAGAGATTGGCGATGTTCTTCCAGCATCTCGCAACGTTCCTTCAGGGTCGAATCACCGTCACGCTCAAGCTCCACGAAAGTACGCATCTGTTGGATCGACATGCCCGCGTTGCGCAGCAGCGCCAGGAACCTGATCCAGCCCAGGTCGCCATTGGTATACCGGCGATGCCTGTTCAGAGCACGCTTCACGTGGCCGAGCAGACCGATACGCTCGTAGTACCTCAGAGTGTGGACGCTGACGCCGGTGCGCTCGGCGGCCTCCTGTATTGCGTAGTCTGCGTTCCTCATGTAGAGAGTGTAACACTTAGAGCGCGCTCTAAGTCAATACCCAATTTTGTATCTTCCCAATCCCGCGCGTTTATGGTACTCTCATCATACCTCGCCAATGGAGCCGGGGACACGTGCTGTATTCTGCTCCGGGAGGGCTTCCTTTATGGCTGAGACGCGCCCACTCAACGTACTTTGCCTGGCGAGCTATTTCAAAGGCAACGATTTCCTGCGCGAATGCAAGCGCCAGGGCTGCACCATCTTTCTCCTCACGCTCGATAAGCTGGAGCACTCGCCCTGGGACCGCGACTGCATAGACGAGCTATTCCACGTGCCCGACCTCTCCGACCGGCAGGCGGCGGTCAACACCGTCAGCTACATCACGCGCACGCGGGAGATAGACCGCATCGTACCCCTGGACGACTACGATGTGGAGATAGCCGCCGCCCTGCGCGAGCACCTGCGCGTGCCCGGCATGGGCGACACCACCGCCCGCTACTTCCGCGACAAGCTGGCGATGCGCTTCCAGGCGCGCGACCGCTATATCCTGGTGCCCCCCTTCGTGCCTATCCTCAACCACCGTCGCATCGCCGAGTTCATGGAGAGCGTGCCACCCCCCTGGGTGCTGAAGCCGCGCTCGGAGGCTGCCGCCGCCGGCATCAAGCGCATCTCTAACCCCAACGATCTGTGGCCCCAGCTCGACGACCTGGGCGACAGGCAGTCGTATTTCATCCTTGAGAAGTATGTGCCGGGCGATGTCTACCACGTAGACGCCGTGGTATACGAGCGCGAGGTCCTATTCGCCGAGCCTCACTGCTATGGCTCTCCCCCCCTGGATGTAGCCCAGGATGGAGGCATCTTCACCAGCATGACCCTGGCCCGCGATTCTGCGGACGCCCAAACCCTCCTGTCCCTGCACGGAGAGGTATTACGCGCCCTCAACTTCGTGCGCGGGGTGACGCACACCGAGTTCATCAAGAGCAATGAAGATGGGCGATTCTACTTCCTGGAAACGGCTGCCCGCGTGGGCGGCGCCTACCTCATGGAGTTGATCAAGGCCAGCACCGGCCTCGACCTGTGGGCTGAGTGGGCCAGGATAGAAATCGCGGGCGGGGAGCGCCCGTATGTCCTTCCCGACCACCGCCGCGACTACGCAGGTATCATCATCTCTCTCGCCCGCCAGGAAAGACCCGACATGAGCGAATACACCGACCCCGAAATCGCCTGGCGTCTCGACCAGGCCCACCACGCCGGGCTGGTAGTAACCTCCCCAGATCCCGACCGCGTAAAATCCCTCATCGACTCCTACATCCCACGCTTCTACGCCGATTTCCACGCTTCCCAACCCCCATTGGACAAACCACTATCGGAGGGGCACATGTGTGGGTGCCCTGATGGGAAGAGATCCTGGTGTGCAAACAGGGCACCCCTTGTGGGTGCCCCTACGATTCGGACGTTGCAGGTGAAGGTTATTTACCCCCACCTGACGCCGGGCTAGCCAGCGCGGTCGTCACACCCAGCCCGATATACACACTGCCAGTGATATAGCGCTCGGCGCGCATGAACCGCAAATTGCCCCGCAGCCAATGCCCCACCGACCCCGCCAGCATCGCGTACATACCATCGCTCAGCACAGCGAACAAGGTAAACGTTAGCCCAAGCACAAGCACCTGCGTAGCCACCGGCCCCCTCTCCGGGTGCACGAACTGCGGCAGAAACGCAAAGAAGAACAAAGCGGTCTTAGGGTTGAGCAGGTTGACGACGATCCCCTGGTAGAAAACACTCGACAACCTCTTACGCTCCATCACCCCCGACTGCTCCAACTCCTCACGCACCAACAGCTTACGCAAACCCAGGTATATCAAATAAGCCGCGCCCAGGTACTTCACGATACTGAAAGCCAACGCCGACGACACAAGTATAGCCGACAGGCCGAGGGCTGCGGCGGTCACGTGGAACAGCGTGCCCACCCCGATCCCCAGCACCGACACCACCCCCGCCACCCGCCCCTGGCCGATACTCCGCGCCACTATATACAGGACCGCCGGCCCCGGGATCAGCAGCAGCGCCATAGAAGCCGCCACGAACACCGCCAAAGTACCCATATCCGGCATACAAGCACCCTCCAAAATGGCTCGACCCACCCAGCCCATCAGCAATGCTTCAAATATTATACAACGTCCCCTACCGTCCGCCGACGACCGACAACTGACAACTGACAACCGATAACTGACAACCGATAACCGACAACCGTCCTTCGTCCCCGATATGTTATACTTCCAGTTTGGAAGCTAAAATCAACATCTGAGGAGAACACAACTGATGGAACGCACGCTGGTATTGCTCAAGCCGGACGCCGTGCAGCGCGGCCTGCTTGGCGAGATAATCGCCCGCTTCGAGCACAAAGGGCTGAAGATCGTAGGCATGAAAATGGCCGCCATACCCGACGAGACGTGGAACGAGCACTACTCCCACCTCTCCCACCTCCCCTTCTTCGGCGAGATCAAGTCGTTCATGATGCGCGCGCCCGTGGTCGCCATCTGCTTACAGGGCGTGAACTGCGTGAACGTGGTACGCCTCATGTGCGGGCCTACCAAGTCGTGGGAGGCCGCCCCCGGCACGATCAGGGGCGATTACGGCATGAGCATCCAGGCCAACCTCGTGCACGCCTCCGACTCCGTCGAAACGGCCCAGAACGA